>JAHBAN010000001.1 GCA_018500075.1 Flavobacteriia bacterium
GCGGGCAAACCCGCGTCGCTCATGCTGCTCTCTCCCATCCGGACTATGACCGTCGGCTCTGGAATTGCACCAGATCTGCTGACACTTTTTGTGGCTCCACAAACCGAAAACCGGTTCCCACTTTTCGGTTTGTGGACACTCAAAGCCGCTCGCGGGCTGACCTTTGGCGTGTGCCGCTGGCTTACCGCCGGTGGGGAATTTCACCCCGCCCTGAGAACAGCGCGAAACTGGCACAAATTCTGGCCCGATGGAAGCGGTTTTGCGCTTTGGCTGCGCCACAGCGCGGCGGGAAGAGAGAGGGGGCGAGAGGGGCTTTGCCCCCCTCGCGCTCCCCCAGGATATTTCTGGAAAGAGGAAGCCAGCGCGGGTCAGGCGAAGGCTGCGCCGGCGCGGATCTGGCCTGTGTGCTGGCCTGCGAAATTGAGAATCGGGGCGTTGAGGCGTTTGAGGGTGGCCGGGTGATTGGGATCGAGCACACCGAGGCGCACGAGGAGGGCCGCGATGGCGCATTCGGCGCCGCGTGTGGAGCCGTCAACGATTTTGAGGGCGATGCCGATTTTCTGTTCGGGGAGGATCGCGATGAAGAAGGCTTCGGCGCCTGTTTTGAGCGCGACGCGGCCCTGCATGGCGCGCATCAGCTCGGTGCAGGCGCGGCCCTCGCCGGCGACCAGCTCGGGGTAGCTGCGCATCGCGTCGCGCAGGCGGGCGGCGGCTTTCTGGCGGGTGTTGCCGCCTTCTGAGGCGGATGCGAAAAACGCCATGGCGCGGGCAATGCCGTGCAGGCTGGCGGCGAAATTGGGCGCAGAGCAGCCGTCAATGCCATAGCCCGGGCTTGTCTCTCCGGTCAGCTCTTCAAAGGCGGCGAGGCAGGCTTTTTGCACCGCGTGGGACGGGTCGACGTAGCGCGGGTCTTTGCTGGCGAGGTGCTGGCTGAGGGTGAGGAAGCCGGCGTGTTTGCCGGAGCAGTTGTTGTGGTAGCGGCAGGGGGAGCTGTCGGTTTTGTGCATCCTGATCAGGTCGGCGTCATCGCGCGGGGCCTGGGGGCCGCAGTTAAGATCGGCGTCGCAGAGGCCGAGATCCTTGAGCCAGCTTTGCACGCGGTCTGTGTGCATCGGAGCGCCCTGATGGGAGGCGCAGGCCAGCGCGAGCTGTTCGCCTGTCAGGCCAAAGGCATCGGCGGCGCCGCTTTCAACAAGGGGCATGGCCTGAAGCATTTTGGAGGAGGAGCGCGGCAGCACGATTGCGCCTGGATCGCCCCAGCTTTCTATGATTTCGCCATCTGCGCCGCAGACGACGGCATGGCCCATGTGAAGGCTTTCCAAGAAAGGTCCGCGCCAGATTTCGGCCATAGATACAGGTGCGCTCATGTCAGTCTCCCAAAAACCTGTGCAAGTTTTCGCCAATTGCTCTTTCGTAGGTGGCAGTTTTCAGGCTAATGTTGCAATGTCGAGTTGAAAATGGCCTGAGTGAAATAATTGGCAAAAGCCACGGGTCAAACGGAATTGAGGCAACGGACAGCTGGAGGCTGGACATTATGGTATTACGATTTGCGCAAACGATGGCTTGTGCCGCAATTTTTCTTGCCGGGACACCCAGCGCTTATGCTCAGGATACAAGCACCAACCAAGTCGCGACCAAGACCGCTTGGGCTGTGTTTGAAGATGCGAACCCGAAGGAATGTTGGGCGGTGAGCTCGCCCAAAGAAACGGTGAACTCCAAGGATGGCCGTGTTGTGGCGGTGCGGCGTGGCGATATTTTGTTGATGACGTTTTTCCGCCCCGATGCGAATGTGAAGGGGCAGCTGGCCTTCACGGGGGGCTATCCGTTTGCGGCGGGGTCGACTGTAAACCTCACGATTGACGGATCGAGCTTTGAATTGTTCACCAATGGCGAGTGGGCCTGGGCGGCTTCTGTTGCGGATGATGCGAAGATTGTCACGGCGCTCAAGCGCGGGACGAGCGCTGTTTTGTCGGCCCGTTCGGGGCGCGGCACGCTGACCAAGGACACCTTCTCGCTGTCAGGCTACACCGCTGCTGTGGAAGACGCCGAGGCGCGCTGCAAGTAAGGGTGCGAGCGGTGAGAGATTTGCATGAGGCGCGGGTCTGGCTCGCGCTTTTTGCTATTTTGAGCCTTCGCTTTGAGCCGCGGTCAGGGCCGTGCGAGAGGTGATGTGAAGCACCGTCTTATGTTTTTTTGCCTCTTGGGCCAATGTGGCAAAGCGGGGGCGCATCGAACGGTTCATCCACCACATCATTTTATAGAGGCGAAACGTCACAGGCCACATCTTGCAGCCCTCAGGGGCATCATCGCGCCCGAAGAAAAGCGAGGCCAGCTGGCGCTTGGTGGCCCACCAGAGATGCTGTGCGAAAGGCAGATCGACAAAGACAAGCGTATCGGCGCGGGTGAGACGGGCTTCAAGGCTGGGCCAGGGGCCGATCCCGTCAATCACCCAAGCGTCCGAGGCGATGAGCGCGGCGTGCGCTTTGGCAAACCCCTCCTCGGGCGCGGGACGCCAGTTTGGACGCCAGAGAAGGTGATCGAGCGCGTGGTAGGGAAGGCCCTGTTGTTTGGCGATATGTCTCCCCAGTCGGGACTTGCCGCCGCCTGCGTTGCCTATGATCATCACAGGCTTCACGTGGGCCAGCCGATCAGGATCGCGCGGAAGTCGTTGACGTTGGTGCCTGTGGGGCCGGTTTCAAAGAGGGCACCCGTGGCGGCGAAGGCTGTGTAGGCGTCGTTTTGGGCGAGGGCGTCTTGCGGCTTGATGCCAGCGGCGCGGATCGCGGCGGCGGTCTGGCCCGTGGCGAAGGCGCCGGCGTTGTCTTCGGAGCCGTCTATTCCGTCGGTGTCGGCGGCGAGAGCGTTGATGCCTTTGGCACCGTCAATCCTGAGAGCGAAGGCGAGGAGATATTCTGTGTTGCGCCCGCCGCGGCCTTTGGCTTTCAGGGTGACGGTTGTTTCGCCGCCCGATAGGATCAGGCGGGGGGCTTGGGCGGTGAGCGCCAGTTTTGCGTGTGCTGTGCCAAGGTGGCTCGCCTCGCCTTGCAGATCATCGCCAAGAAGCTCGACGGGCCAGCCTTTTGCTTTGGCAGTTTCTGCGGCGGCGGCGAGAGATTGCGCGGCGGAGGCGATCACGCGGACCTCGTTTCGGGCGAAGGCCGGGTCTGAGGGCGCGGGCGGCGCGGGGGCTGTGGCGAGGTAGCGGGCGAGCTTGGGCGGCAGGGCAATCTTGTGGCGGGCGACGGCGGCGAGGGCCTCTTTGCGACCAGAGGCGCAGGGCACGGTGGGGCCGGAGGCGACTTGGGCGGGGTCATCTCCGGGCACATCGGACACGATCAGGGAGACCACGCGGGCGGGTGTATTGGCGATGAGCCGGCCCCCTTTGACGCGGCTGAACATTTTGCGGATCGCGTTCATTGCGCCGATGGGCGCGCCCGAGGCGAGCAGTGTTTGGTTGAGCGCCTGTTCGTCGGCCAGGCGCAGCCCTTCGGCGGGGGCCGCAAGCAAGGACGAGCCGCCGCCGCAGATCAGGGCGATGACGAGGTCGTCTTCTGTTAGGTCGCTGAGCGCATCAAACAGCGCGTCTGTCGCTGCGAGGCCGGCCGCGTCGGGGACGGGGTGGGAGGCCTGAAGCACCTTGATATGCTGGGTGTCTGCGCCAAAGCCATAGCGGGTGACGACTGTGCCGCTCAACGGGCCATCCCAGAGCTGTTCCAGCGCGGCGGCCATTTGCGCTGCGCCTTTGCCAGCGCCGATCACCACGGTGCGCCCCTTGGGCGGCGCGGGCAGATGTGGCGCGAGGGCTTGAAGCGGATCGGCCGCAGCGATGGCGGCCTTGAAAAGAGAGGTGAGAAGGGTTTGTGCGGCTGTGTCCATGGGCGCAGATTAGCGCCGCGCGCGGCAGGATCAACGAGATAAGATGTCAGGGGCCGCTGGCGGTTTTGCCATGCGGCCCCTGAGGGATCAGGAGCGGCCTTTCCACGGCACCAGCGTTTTTTCGGCGATGCGCATGAGAATATCGATTCCGTAGCCGATGATTCCGATCAGGATGATGCCCATGATCACGATATCGGTGAGCTGGAAGCGGGAGGCGACCATGATCATCATGCCTGCCCCTTTTTCGGCGGCGACCAGTTCGGCCGCAACGACTGTGCCCCAACAGACGCCCATGGCAACCCGTGCCCCTGTGAAAATCTCGGGCAGGCTGTTGGGCACGATCACATGGCGCATGAGCTGGAAGCGCGAGGCCCCGAGCGAGTAGGCGGCATGAACCTTTGTGATGTTGACACCCGACACGCCGGCGCGCGCGGCGATGGCCATGATCCAGAGGGCGGCGAGGAACAGCAGGATAATTTTGCCGACCTCTCCGATGCCGGCCCAGATGATCACCAGCGGAATGAGGGCAAGCGGCGGCACGGGGCGCATGAACTCCACGATCGGATCAAACCAGCCGCGGAACCAGTTGGACAGGCCCATGGCATAGCCCAGCGGGATGCCCACAAGCGCGCCGAGCAGGAAGCCGAGGACAACGCGGAAGAGCGAGTAGCCGAGGTGCTCCCAGAGGGTGAAGCCCTGATAGCCTTCGGTCGAGATTTCGACAAAGCGGGACACAACCTTTTCGGGCGGGGGGAGCCAGATCGGCTCCATTTGCATTCCGCCCGAAGGGGTGATCTGGATTGCGCCTTTGTCGGTGAGCGAGACGCTACCGGAGGCAAAGGAGACGCTCTGGCCCTGTGTGATGGGCTGACCATTGATCGCGATGATCTTGGCACCGTCGCGGCGCTTGGCATCGTCGTTCTTGTCAAACAACACAGTCTTGGTGCGCCCTGCCGAGACGATTTCGGCATCGTTTTTGGCAAAGCCTGTGCCTGCGTCAATCTCGGGTGAGGCGGGGTCTTCACCGAATTTGTGCACGCGCAGCGCGATCGTGGCGTCGTCTGTGCTGCCATCGGGGGCCTGAAGCGTGTAGGTGATTTCGGTATCGCCGATAAAGGGGGCGGGGGCGTGGATGGGTGCCCATTTGGAGCCGGTGAACGCGCCCCAGAGCAGGAAGATTGTCACCACGGAAATGACACTGGCCCAGCGGTCGGGGCGCACGGCGCTTTCGTCGCCGAAGGTCACTGTTTTGAGCGAGGTAAAATCGGCGCGGGTTTGCATCAGGCGCTTGACGCCGAAGCGCACGAGAAAGAAGCCTGCGATGAAGATCGAGGTATAGATCAGGAGAATAATCATGCGCTGGCCTCCGCGGCGTTGCCCATGATCTCTTCTTCCATATCCCAGATCATGCTCAGGATTTCTTCGCGTTTTTCAGCGAATTCGGGGTGTTTTTTGACTTCGCGCAGGTCGTGACCGACGCCCATATCGGCAAAGGGCAGGCGGTATTCGCGGTGAATACGCCCCGGACGCGGAGCCAGAACAAGCAGCCGCTCGCCCAGAAGTAGGGCCTCTTCGACCGAGTGGGTGATCAGGATGATCGTTTTGCCGGTCTCTTTCCAGAGTTTGAGGACGAGGCCCTGCATTTTCTCGCGGGTCAGGGCGTCAAGCGCGCCCAAGGGCTCGTCCATCAGGATAACATCGGGGTCATTGGCGAGGCAGCGGGCCAGAGCCACGCGCTGTTGCATCCCGCCGGACAGCTCGAAGACCGATTTGTCTTTGAAGTCGCGCAGGCCGACGATATCGAGCAGATGATCGACGTTATCGCGCCATTCTGCTTCGCGTTGGCCTTTCATGCGCGGGCCGAAGCTGACATTTTCGCGCACCGACATCCACTCAAACAGCGCGCCTTGCTGAAAGACCATGCCGCGCTCGGCATCGGGGCCTGTGATGTGATGGTTGTTCAGGGTCATGCTGCCTTCTGTGGGCGCAAGAAAGCCTGCGACGATGTTGAGAAGCGTGGTTTTGCCACAGCCCGACGGGCCAAGCACGCTCATCAGCTCGCCTGATTTGATCTCGAGTGAGATATCTTTGAGCGCTTGAACGTGGCTGCCGTTTGGCAGGTCAAAGCGCATTGAAATTTTGTCAATGGAGAGAGTGGACATACTCGCCTTTCGGGGCCTGAAGCCCCTGTTGTGTCGTCTTGGGTCAAGCCGCGCCGTTCAGGGGCGGGCAGGGGCAAAGCGAGAGGTGGCCCGCCACGGCAGAGCGCAGCAGCGGGCCTCTGTTTGCTTTACATACCGCCGGCGGCCGCGAGCGGGCCTGTGTTGACGGCGTTTTCATAGGTATCAAGAGCGGCGTCAATGCTGCCGGCTTCCAGGAAGACGTCTGCGACACCTTTCATGAAGGTTGCCGCGTTGCCACCGAGCCAGGCTTGGCTGAGCTGCTCGTCCACAGTCGGGAACTTGAAGGTTGCGATGGTTTCCTTCGTCGCCTGCTCGTCCATGCCCGCATCTTTTGCGATCACCGGGAGCATTTTGGCGTGATTGCCCTCATCGGCCCACATTGTATTGGCGTCGGCTGTGACTTTGAGGAACTTGGCAACAAGATCGCTGTTTTCGGCCACAAAGCCTGCCGAGGCAGATGTGACGTCAAACACGAGAATGCCGAGATCTGTCTTTTCGTCGCCTGTGAGCAGCACGTTGCCGTGCTCTAGCGCGCGGCGCAGCGAGCCGCCCCAGCCACAGAACATATCAACCGCGCCTTGGGCAATGGCAGCAGCGCCTTCTGGCGGGTTCATGTTGACGACTTCCATAGAGCCGACATCAACGCCGAAGTGGCTCATCTGTTTGAGGAAGCCGTAATGTGCGGCGGTGCCCAGCGGCACGGCGACTTTCTTGCCGGCCAGCTCGCCGGCGTTTGTTTTGTCGATCTCGAGGGCTTCGGCGACCACGCAGTTGTCATTGTCCGCATAGCTCACCGCCACGTCGAGGATCTGAAGGTCTTGACCACCTGATGTGGCGACAACGAAGGGCGGAACGCCCTGGCTGACGGAGAGATGCACATCGCCCGAGGCCATGGCGGCGCTCATTTCTGTGCCCGATCCGAAGGCGCGCCAGTTGACCTTGACGCCCATTTCCGCGTCATAAGTTCCCATGACTTTTGCATATTCAAATGGCATCGGCCATTCCTGGAAGTAGGCGACCGTGATTTCGTCGAGTGCGGCGGCCTGGCTGCCTGCGAGCATCGCGGCGGCTGCGGCGGCAGACATGAGGGTTGATTTAAGTTTCATAGGGTAGCTCCCGTTGTTGGTTACACGCCTCAAGAGGCGCAGCTCACCAGTTTGTCTGGTTTTGAGCCTTCTACGGGCCGCGCGGATGGCACGGGCCTCGCTGTCTTGACATGAGGGCGCAAATGCTGATTCCGATCAACGGTTAATTTGTGGAATAGGCTATAGTTTTTGGTTTTGTGAAAAGCCGATTTGGCAGGGGTGATGCGATTTTGGCCAGTAATTATTGGTTCGGGGCGAAAAATTCGCTTTGAGAGAGTGGCTGTATTGGTCTTATATGACCGAAAGGACTGGCCCTATCAGACTCGGGCAAAATAGCGCTTTGCTGATCAGAAGAATTTGATCAAAACCTGACCGCGCGCGGACCTGGCTTGCGCGGTGTTTAAATGGAGGCTTCGGACCATGGACGGCAATCTTTCTGCAAATGATATCAGCCATATTGTTGACGCGGACCGCGCGCACGTCTGGCATCACTTGACCCAACACAAGCCGTTCGAGGCCGGCGAGCCGCGCATCATCATTGAAGGCAAGGGGATGCGGGTCTGGGACCAGAAGGGCAAAGAGTATCTTGACGCCGTATCGGGCGGGGTCTGGACGGTCAATGTCGGCTACGGGCGCGAGAGCATTGCCAATGCGGTGCGCGACCAGCTTGTCAAACTGCCGTATTTTGCCGGCTCCGCAGGATCGGTTCCCGGGGCTTTGTTTGCGGAAAAGCTGATCAGCAAAATGCCGGGTATGAGCCGCGTCTACCAGACGAATTCGGGGTCTGAGGCCAATGAAAAGGCCTTCAAGATGGTGCGCCAGATCAGCCACAAGCGGTATGGCGGCAAGAAATACAAAATTCTGTATCGCGACCGGGACTATCACGGCTCGACTTTGGCCACCATGTCGGCGGGCGGGCAAGACGAGCGCAACGCCCAATACGGCCCCTTCGCGCCCGGATTTGTGCGGGTGCCGCATTGTATGGAGTATCGCGCGCAGTGGGACCTCACCGGCGAGGCCTATGCCGCGGCGAGCGTGAAGGCGATCGAGGAGGTGATCTTGGCGGAAGGTGCCGACACCATCGGCGCGCTCTGCCTTGAGCCTGTGACAGCGGGCGGCGGGGTGATCCCTGCGCCGGAAGGGTATTGGCCGCTGATTGGCGAGCTGTGCCGCAAATATGACATCCTGCTGCACATCGACGAAGTGGTCTGTGGTGTGGGCCGCACGGGGACCGAGTGGTTTGGCTATCAGCACTACGGTATCGAGCCTGATTTTGTGACCATGGCCAAGGGTGTGGCCTCGGGCTATGCCGCGATTGCCTGCTGTGTGACAAACGAGCGGGTGTTTGAGATGTTCAAGGATGATACAACCGATCCGCTGAACTATTTCCGCGATATTTCGACCTTTGGTGGCTGCACGGCGGGGCCGGCGGCGGCGCTGGAGTGTTTCCGTATCATCGAAGACGAGGGCTTGCTTGAGAACACCACAAAGATGGGGGCGCGACTGGTTGCGAACCTGTGGGAGCTTGGCGAGCATCACAAAGTCATTGGCGATGTGCGCGGGCTGGGCCTGTTCTGCGGGGCGGAACTTGTGGCTGACCGGGCCAGCAAGGAGCCTGTGGACGAGAAGCTTGTGGCGCAGGTTGTGGCGGAATGTGGCGCGATGGGCGTGATCATCGGCGCGACCAACCGCTCGATTCCGGGCTTTAACAACACGCTCTGTTTCTCGCCCGCTTTGATTTCAACGCCAGATGATATCGACCACATCACCGAGACTGTCGGCAAGGCTCTGGGCAAGGTCTTTGGCTGAGCGTGTCAACCGGATGGGCCAGCCGATTGGCTGGCCTGTCACAACCGAATTGCCACGGCCAAGGCCGCAGAGGACACGGCTTGAGGGGCGGTTTTGCGCTTTGGTGCCGCTGGATGTTGCGGCGCATGGCGAGGAGCTTTGGCAGGCGTTTTCGCGCGATCCTTCCGGGGCGAGCTGGACCTATCTGCCGATCGGGCCTTATGACACCAAGGCGGAGTTCCTTGCGTTTTTGCAAGCTGCCCAGAGCAGTGAGGACCCGCTGTATTATACGGTTCTGAACGCGCAGGGCCGCGCTTTGGGCCATGCGACCTATCTCAGGATTGACCCCGCGCATGGGGTGATTGAAGTCGGGTTTATCCATTTTTCCCCTGAAATGCAGCGCACGCCCGTGAGCACCGAGGCGATGTATCTGATGATGTCTTATGTGTTTGAGACGCTCGGCTACCGGCGCTACGAGTGGAAATGTGATGCGCTCAATGCGCCCTCGATCGCTGCGGCGAAGCGGATTGGCTTTCGCTTTGAGGGCGTGTTTCGACAGGCGACGACCTATAAGGGGCGCAATCGGGATACGGCCTGGCTCTCTGTGATTGACAGCGAGTGGCCGGCATTGAAGGCTCGGTTCGAGCTTTGGCTTGCGGCGGAGAATTTTGACGCGGCGGGCCGGCAGAAGCGCTCTTTGTAAGGCGGCTTTCAGGGTCGGAGTTTCGCTGCGCGACCCCCCGACCAAGGCGGGGGGCTAGCCCCCCGCACCCCCCAGGATATTTGTGGAAAGAGGATGCAGGGATCTGCTTTAGAGTTGGCGCACGGCGCCTTTGGCAGCGCTTGTGGTCAGGGCCGCATAGGCTTTGAGCGCCGTTGTCACCTTGCGTTTGCGCGGGGTGGCGGGCTGCCAGCCTTTGGCATCCTGGGCGGCGCGGCGGCTGGCGAGTGTGGCTTCGTCGACCGCGAGGTTGATGGTCCGGTCGGGAATGTTGATTTCGATCAGGTCGCCTTGCTTAACGAGGCCGATCAGGCCGCCTTCGGCGGCTTCGGGGGAGACATGGCCGATGGAGAGGCCGGATGTGCCGCCCGAAAAGCGGCCATCGGTGAGCAGGGCGCAGGCCGCGCCGAGGCCTTTGGATTTGAGGTAGCTTGTCGGGTAGAGCATTTCCTGCATCCCCGGACCGCCGCGCGGGCCTTCGTAGCGGATGATCACCACATCGCCGGCCTTGACCTTGCCGGTGAGAATGTCGCTGACGGCCTGATCCTGGCTTTCGCAGACATAGGCGGGGCCGGAGAATTTGAGGATGCTGTCATCGACCCCTGCGGTTTTGACGATACAGCCCTTTTCGGCGAGGTTGCCAAAGAGCACGGCGAGGCCGCCGTCCTGGCTGAAGGCGTGGTCTTTGCTGCGGATGACGCCTGCGGTGCGGTCCAGGTCAAGCTCGGGGTAGCGGCGGCTTTGGGAGAAGGCGACCTGTGTGGGCACACCCCCCGGCGCGGCGCGATAGAATGCGTGCACGGCCTCGTCTGTGCTTTGGGCGACATCGTATTTGGCCAGCGCCTCGGCCATTGTGGGGGAGTGCACTGTGGGCAGGTCGCGGTGGATCAGCCCGGCGCGGTCCAGCTCGCCCAGAATGGCCATGATGCCGCCGGCGCGGTGGACGTCTTCCATATGGACATCGGATTTGGCGGGGGCGACTTTGCAGAGGCAGGGGACATTGCGGCTGAGCCGGTCGATATCCTGCATGGTGAAGTCGATTTCGCCTTCATGGGCGGCGGCGAGCAGGTGGAGCACCGTGTTTGTCGAGCCGCCCATGGAGATGTCGAGCGTCATGGCATTCTCAAAGGCCTTGAAGCTGGCAATGTTGCGCGGCAGGACGGACGGGTCATTGCCCTCATAGAAGCGCTTGCACAGATCAACGACGCGGTGGCCGGCCTCGCGAAACAGCGCCTCGCGGTCGGCGTGGGTGGCCAGCACCGAGCCATTGCCGGGGAGCGAGAGGCCGAGGGCTTCTGTAAGGCAGTTCATCGAATTGGCGGTGAACATACCCGAGCAGGAGCCGCAGGTCGGGCAGGCCGAGCGTTCGATGGCGTCGACCTGTTCGTCGGACATATTTTCATCGGCGGCGGCGACCATGGCGTCGACCAGATCGATCGCCTTCTCTTCGCCGTCCCAGACGACTTTGCCCGCTTCCATCGGGCCGCCGGAGACGAAGACACAGGGGATATTGAGGCGCATGGCGGCCATGAGCATTCCCGGCGTGATCTTGTCGCAGTTGGAGATACAGACCATGGCATCGGCGCAATGGGCGTTGACCATATATTCGGTGCTGTCGGCGATGATTTCGCGGCTGGGCAGGGAGTAAAGCATTCCGTCATGGCCCATGGCGATCCCGTCGTCGACGGCGATTGTGTTGAATTCCTTGGCGACGCCGCCGGCCTTTTCGACTTCGCGGGCGACGAGCTGGCCGAGATCTTTCAGGTGGACATGGCCGGGGACAAACTGGGTGAAGGAGTTGACGATGGCGACAATGGGCTTGCCGAAATCATCGTCTTTCATGCCGGTGGCGCGCCAGAGGCCGCGGGCGCCGGCCATGTTGCGGCCATGGGTGCTTGTGCGTGAGCGAAGGACGGGCATGAGAGATCTCCTAAAATATCTGGGAGGCAATGTGCATAGGAACGCGCGGAAGGCAAGTGGCGCGCTGCATTGCGTGAGGCCGCGAAGGCGGCTAAAGGGATGCGTGACACGGCAACACAGAATCTTGGGAGACAGATATGTCAAACGCACAGCTTGAAGCAGCGATTGAAGCGGCATGGGAGGCGCGCGACACGATCACGCCCGCCACAACGGGAGAGGCCCGTGAGGCGATTGAGGATACGCTTGCGGCGCTCGACAGCGGCAAGCTGCGGGTGGCGGAAAAACAGGCTGACAACAGCTGGTTTGTCAACCAATGGGCCAAGAAAGCTGTGCTTTTGGGCTTTCGGATCAAGGATATGGAGATTCAGGACGGCGGGCCGCAGGCCGGCGGCTGGTGGGATAAGGTCGACAGCAAGTTTGTCGGCTGGAGCGCCAAGGACTGGCAAGCCGCTGGCTTTCGCGCCGTGCCCAACTGTGTTGTGAGGAAGTCGGCCTATATCGCCCCTGGCGTTGTTTTGATGCCGTCTTTTGTGAACATCGGCGCCTATGTGGACAGTGGCACGATGGTAGACACATGGGCGACTGTCGGCTCCTGCGCGCAGATCGGCAAGAATGTGCACCTCAGCGGCGGTGTGGGCATTGGCGGCGTGCTTGAGCCGATGCAGGCCGGGCCGACCATTATTGAGGACAATTGCTTTATCGGGGCGCGCTCTGAAGTTGTGGAAGGCTGTATTGTGCGCGAGGGCTCTGTGCTGGGCATGGGGGTATTTATCGGGCAGTCCACCAAGATTGTCGATCGTGAGACCGGCGAAGTGATGTATGGCGAAGTGCCGGCTGGCTCTGTTGTTGTGGCGGGCTCGATGCCGAGCAAGAACGGTGTGAACCTATACTGCGCCGTGATTGTGAAGCGGGTGGATGAGCGCACGCGCTCCAAGACCTCGATCAACGAGCTTTTGCGGGACTGAGCCTTTTTATCAGCGGATGATTTTGAAGCGCGGCGACGGAAGTTGCCGCGTTTTGCGTTTGATCCTTGAGACGGGAGAAAACGTGATGATGAGATCGGTTATTCTGGTTGCGGCGATGGGGCTTGTGATGTGGTTGCAGGCCACGGGAGGGGCTTGAGGCGGCTGGTTTGGAAGCCGGCTCGGGGCCGATAGCGTGACGGACGGTGCGGCGGAGCGGTGAGCGGGGGGTGGCCCCCGAC
>JAHBAN010000206.1 GCA_018500075.1 Flavobacteriia bacterium
CCTCGTCTACCGCTTCCAAAGCGAGGCCCGCCTCAATGTCAGCGTGACAACCGCCGCCGACGCCAATATCACCGTTCAGGCCGTCAGCCGCGCCGACCTCCGCAAAAACCTGCCTCACGCGGCCTGTTTTGTGGTGCCCAATATCTCCGACATCTCCGAATACAAAGCCGCCCGCCGCAGCCCCAAGACCAACTGGGCACAGCTGCGCGCGCGCGACAAACTCGCCGTGTTCGTGCCCAATGACGCCAGCCCGCAAGAGGTCCGCGACTGTCTGCACGAGGAGCTGGCCCAAGCCATTGGCCCCCTGAACGATCTCTACCGCCTGCCCGATTCCGTCTTCAACGACGACAATATGCACACCGTTCTGACAGGCTTTGATATGCTGGTGCTGCGCGCCTATTACGCGCCCGAGCTGCACACCGGCATGAGCAAACGACAGGTCGCCTCCGTGCTGCCCGGTGTGCTCGCCCGCCTCAATCCCGCCGGCGAAAACAAAAGCCCCGAGCGCGCCGCGCCCACCCCGCGCAGCTATATCGCCGCCGTCCAGACCGCCCTCGGGCCGAGCGCCAGCATGGCACAGCGCCGCAAGGCCGCCGAAAAAGCGCTCGATATCGCCCGCGCCTTCGGCTGGCAGGATCACCGCCGCGCCTTTGCCCATTACGCCATGGGCCGGATCGCGCTGCTGTCAGATCCCGACGACGCGCTCAAACAGTTTCAGGCCGCCGATCAGTTTTACTCAAACTCCCGCGCCACAACCCTGCACCGCGCCTATGTCGCCTCCCAGCTCGCCTCCCACGCGATCAGCCAGGGCAATGGCGTGCGCGCCCTGACGCTGGTCAATCCGGCGCTGCATATCGCCAAGGAAAACGAAAACGCCGCCCTCTTGAGCACCCTGATGCTGCTGCGCGCCGAGGCCCTTGAGTTGACGGGCCGCTCCTCGGAGGCACAGCACGTTCGACTGGACAGTCTGGGCTGGGCGCGTTACGGATTTGGTTCGGAGTGGGCGGTGCGCGCCAAAATGCGCGAAATATCAATGCTCTCTCCGCGACGAGGCCAACGCGGGTAAGACCAGATGATTGTGACAATCGGATTTTTGATCGGCGCTCTGATGGGCGTTTTGATCGCACGCAACAAAGGCGGCAACCGGCTGGATATGGTCCAGCACGCCGCCGTGATCGGCGTCATGATGGCGCTTGTCGCCCTCTTTCTCAATATTCTCATCTTGCGGCTCATCTGAGGCCAAAAATGTTTCTGCCCTTCTTTGAAAACCTTCGAGAAGCCGGCATCCCCGTTTCGCTGCGCGAGTATCTGACCTTTCTGGAGGCTGTCAAAGCCGGGCTTGTCACCTATGACATCGAAGGCTTTTACTATCTCGCGCGCACCTCCATGGTCAAAGACGAGCGCCATATCGACAGGTTTGATCGCGCTTTTTCTCATACATTCAAGGGTATTGAAGAGCTTTCTTTAAGTGATGCTTTAGAAGCGGTCGACATCCCCAGAGACTGGCTCGAGAAACTTGCCGAAAAGCATCTGAGCGAAGAGGAACGCGCCGAGATCGAGGCTTTAGGCGGCTTTGACAAGCTCATGGAAACATTGAAAGAACGCCTCAAAGAGCAAGAAGGCCGTCATCAGGGCGGCAACAAATGGATCGGCACAGCCGGAACCTCCCCCTTCGGCGCCTATGGCTACAACCCGGAGGGCGTGCGCATCGGCCAGAGCGAGAGCCGCCACAAGAGCGCCGTCAAAGTCTGGGACAAGCGCGAGTTCAAAAACCTCGATGGCGATGTCGAGCTGGGCACCCGCAATATCAAAGTCGCCCTCAAGCGTCTGCGCCGCTGGGCGCGCGATGGTGCAGAAGACGAGCTGGACCTAAACGGCACAATCCGCGCCACAGCCGAACATGGCTATCTCGATGTAAAGACCCGCCCCGAGCGGCGCAATGCCGTCAAGGTGCTGCTCTTTCTGGACATCGGCGGCTCGATGGACCCGCATATCAAGCTGGTGGAAGAGCTGTTTTCCGCGGCAAAATCCGAGTTCAAACATTTCAAGCATTTTTACTTTCACAACTGCCTTTATGAGGGCGTCTGGAAAGACAACGCCCGCCGCTGGGACCAGCAAACCCCGACATGGGAGGTTTTGCGCACCTATGGGGCAGACTACAAATGTATCTTTGTCGGCGATGCCTCGATGTCGCCCTATGAGGTCGCCTATGCCGGCGGCGCCAACGAGCATTGGAACGCCGAGGCCGGTCAGGTCTGGCTTGAGCGGACCCGCGCACACTGGCCAAACACGGTCTGGATCAATCCGGTGCCCGAAAAATACTGGGGCTATACCCATTCGATCGGCATGATCCGCGAGATCTTTGAAAACCGGATGCACCCGATGACGCTGGACGGCATCACAGCCGCCATGCGCGCGCTTCTCTGAGGCACCGCACGCTCGATTTACTTAATTTCTGTTAACCAATCGCTGACAGAGCCGGTGCACGGATTGTGCACGCAGTGTGCACGGATATCACCCCCCCCGAATCAGGTGATTTTGCCGCCGTTAACCCTGCGGGGCGCCGTCTTTAGAGCGTGTTAAGCTTGCCGGGGCCGCCGCCTTCACAGGACAGGCCCGCAAGCTTCAGAAGATGCCACAAAAGCGCCTGATTGGAGGAGATCACAGGGCAGCCCGCGCGCCGCTCGGCTTCGTCCAGAATGCCAAAGCTGCGCAGGTTTGTGCAGCTCGCAAAAACAGCATCGCACTCCGCCATTTTTGCTGCAGTTTCAATGGCTTCCAGCGTGCTTCTCTCGCTGATCCGTGCGACTTTCCTGTCCTCGCTCTGCTCAAAGCTGACCTCGCTCACCGCCTCAAAGCCGTTTTGCGCCAAGAGCCGGCGCATCGGAGCCGTGACCTCTTTCACATAGGGGCTGACAAAGCCGATCCGCTTGGCCTTCAGCGCGCCAAGCCCCGCCATCACCGCAGTGATCGGGTCGCTCACCGCCGCCTCAGGGTGGCTTTGCCGCACAAGCTCCGCCACCCTCTGAGGCCCGATCACCGTGCTCGCCGAGGTGCAGGCATAGCCCACCGCCTTCAGCCCCTCAGGCAGCAGCCGCGCCACCTCCGGAAGCCTTTTTTCCATCATTTTCAAGGCGTCAGGCGTCACATCGGCCTCGGCCTTGATGCGCGCATGAACAAGGCTCACAGCGCGCCCGGCCAGCACTTGGCGCGCTTCATTCTCAAGCGTCTCATCGGTCGACAGCACGATCAGCCCGAGCTTTGCCGCCCCGCCGTAGCCTTGGTCCAAGTCATAAGCCTGCATTCTCTGCGCTCCGCATATTCCGCTGGCCCGAATCTGGCCCCGCACCTAACCTTGCCCCATGAGCACCGCCCCTGTCACGCAGATAGACCTGACCCGATTCGCCGCCGATCCCTACCCGGATCTTGCGCAAATGCGAGCGCACGCACCGATAACCTTTGTGCCCGAGTTAAATGCTACGCTCTTCACACGCCGCGATGACATTTTCACTCAAGAAAAACGCATCCATATTTTTTCATCAGAGCAGCCCGAGGGGCTGATGACGAAGCTCATGGGCGAGAACTTGATGCGCAAGGATGGCGAGGCCCATATGGTCGAGCGCCGCGCGCTCTTTCCTGCGCTCAGCCCGCGCACCATGCGCGAAATATGGCTGCCCCAAATCGAGCAAAAAGCCGATAAACTACTGAAATCGCTTACAAATAAAACCTCCTGCGATCTCGTCCGCGACTACGCCATGGTGATTTCCGCAGAGACGCTGAAGCTCGTCACAGGCCTCACAAACATGGCCCCCGCCGAGCTGGACCGCGTCAGCCAGGGCATGATCGACGGCTGCGCCAACTACGCAGGCCACCCCGAAATCGAGGCCACCTGCCATGATTGCACCGCGTCCATCGACCAACACATCGACGAGATGCTGCCCACCCTGAAGAAAAACCCAAACAAATCAGCCCTTTGCGTGATGCTGGAGGCGGGTTTGCCGATGGAGTCAATCCGCGCCAATATCAAACTGATCATCTCCGGCGGCCAGAACGAGCCGCGCGACGCCATCGCAGGCGCCGCTTGGGCGCTGCTCACCCATCCGGCCCAACGCGACAGGGTCCTGAGCGGCGCGGCCACATGGGGCGCGGTCTTTGACGAATATCTCCGCTGGATGTCGCCCATCGGGATGTCGCCCCGCGAGGTCGCCCAAGACGCAACCGTCAACGGCATTCACCTCCAAAAAGGCGACAGGGTCTTCTTTATGTTCTCCTCCGCCGGTCATGACGAAGCCTATTTCAATAATCCGGAAGTGTTTGATATAACAAGAGATACTGGCCCAAGCATCCCCTTTGGGGCGGGTCCGCATTTCTGCGGCGGGGCGGCTGTGGCGCGCGCGCTGATCACCGATGTCGCCTTGCCCAAGCTGTTCAAGGCCTGCCCCGGTCTGCGCCTGACAGGCCCCGTGCCCTTCACAGGCTGGGCCTTTCGCGGTCCGACCAAAATGCCCGTTGCGTGGTCGCCTCAAAGCCCCCATATCTGACCCATGATCAAACTGCTGCCCCTCCTTTTGCCGCTCCTCTATGGCTACATCATCTATCGCTTCTCGGTGCGCAACACGCTCAAGGAGCTTGATGCCAAGTCCACAGAGCTGGCCGATCCGGCCTTTCAGCCGGTTCTTGAGCGCCTCGCCAAAGCGCTCGGCATCGCGCGCGTGCGGGTTCATCTTTATGAGATCGAGCCGGTCAACGGCCTGGCCGCGCCCGACGGTCGGATTTTCATAACCCGCGGATTTTACAACAAATTTCGCACAGGAGAGGTCAGCGCAGAAGAGCTGGCCAGCGTCATCGCCCATGAGCTTGGCCATGTCGCGCTCGGACATTCCCGCCGCCGCATGATCGACTTTTCAGGCCAGAATGCCATGCGCATGGCCCTCGGCGCTGTGTTCTCGCGCTTCATCCCCGTGATCGGCGTCTGGCTGGCCAATTTTGCCACAAGCCTGCTCGCCGCGCGCCTCTCGCGCTCTGACGAATACGAGGCCGACGAATATGCCGCCGCTCTGATGACCAAAGCCGGCTTTGGCGTCGCGCCTCAGATCGCGTTGTTTCACAAGCTCGAATCCCTCAGCGGGGCAGTGGCCCATCGCCCGCCAGCCTGGCTCCTGAGCCACCCCAAAACAGACGAGCGAATCAAGGCGATCCGCACCGTGCAAAGCCGCTGGGAGAAGGCTTAGGCCAGCGCTTTGGCCAGCCGTGGCAGGCGGGCTTTCTTGAGCAGGGCGCGCATCTCCCAGTCGCGCCCCGACAGCGCGCAGGCGGCGGCCAGAACGCGCCCGGCCACGCCTGCAACAAGCGCCGGATCTGCCGCCCAAAGCCCGCGCAAATAGGCGTCAGGGTCCATCACGCCGAGGCCTTCTTCGGCTAGGATTTGCGAGGGGAAATCCTTTTTATTCAATGTGATAATCGCGTCCGCCGATCCTGCAATCGCCGCAGCAAGCACATGGATATCGTTAGGATCAGGCAGCCAGAGCCGCGCCTTCAGGCCCTCGCCGTAGCGCACCCGCGCCTGTGGCCAGCGGGCATTGAGCATCGCGATTTCGCCCGCCACAAACACCCCTGCGCCGGCCTCGTGCTTTTGTGCCGTATGCGCCCATTCGCCCTCAATTTCGCCAGACCACAGCGGCTCAAAAGCCCCCGCATCGGCCACGCCCAGCAGCATCTCGCGCATCACCGTCGGATAGAGCACGCAGGTGTCCAGCAGCAGCTTCACAGGCGGTAAAACAACGCTTTGAGATAGCCGCTTTCCGCAAGCTGCGGCATCAAAGGATGGTCCGGCCCCGCAAAGCCCGTATGGATCAACTGGCTGCTGCGCCCCGCCCGGCCAATACCGCGGCTCGAAGCGGCGCGAAACTTGCCCAGATCCGCCGCATGAGAGCAAGAACAAAGCCCCAGATAGCCGCCCTCCTTAACGAGCACAGCCGCCAGCCGTGCAATGCGCTCATAAGCCCGCAGGCCCGCATCCAAAGCCTTCTTGGAAGGCGCAAAAGCGGGCGGATCACAGATCACCACGTCAAATCTGCGGCCCTCTTGAGCCAGCGCCACAAGCGCATCAAAGGCATCAGAGGCGCGTGTTTCAAAACGCTCCGCGACGCCCGAGGCCCGCGCGCCCTCGGTGGCCAGATCAAGAGCCGCCGCCGAGCCGTCGACAGCCAGAGCGCTCTTGGCGCCCTGCGCCAAGGCGGCCAGACCAAAGCCCCCGACATGGGAGAAAACATCAAGCACATCAGCGCCTTGGCTCAGCTTGGCGGCAAATGCCTGATTGTCCCGCTGGTCAAAAAACAGGCCGGTTTTCTGCCCCCCTGTCAGGTCGGCCATATAGGTCGCGCCGTTCATTTTAACCGGCACAGGCCCGCTCGGAGCATCGCCGGCCAGAACCGCGCTCACATCGTCAAGCCCCTCCAGACCACGGGCGCGCCCCGAGGCGTTCTTCAAAATGGTTGTGATCCCGTCCAGCCCGAGCAGGGCCTCGCACAGCGCATCAAGCTTCATCTCGGCCCAAGCCGCATTGGGCTGCAACACAACCGTGTCCCCGAAACGGTCAATCACCACCCCCGGCAAGCCGTCTGCCTCGGCATGAACCAGCCGGTAATACGGCTCACAATAGAGCCGCGCGCGCATCTCTAAGGCTCTGGAAAGTTTGGCTTTAAACCATGTGGTATCAATCTGGGCCTTGATGTCACGCTCCAGAATACGCCCCGAAATACGGCTCTCGGCGTTAAAGCCGACAAGCCCCAAGGGCGCGCGCTCCGCATCTTCCAAAAGCACAATCTCGCCTTTGGCGATGGCTTTGGTGCGGCGGTCAAGCACGAGTTCATTGTCAAACACCCAAGGCGCGCCATGACGAATCTTGCGCGCGTCTGCTTTGGGTTTGAGGCGGATAACGGAATAAGGGAGCTGTGTCATACAGCCCCCTTACATCACTTTTCCGAGGTTGTGAAAGCCCTAGTATAGCCTGTCAAGAGAGACCAAGGGGGCCAAAGGCGTTGCAAATTGCAGATCGCGGCTCACGCTCTCCTCGGGCGCATCGGCCCCGGATAGCTCTGCGCGGATCACAGAGGCCAGATGGGCGCTCACCCGTTTTTTCTGTGTCTCCCCGCGCGCGTCCGCGTCTGTGGCCTCCTGCCCGCCCAAAGCCTGCAAATCTGTTTTGATTTTGCGCGGGGCCATCAGCTCAAGACCGGTCGCAGGGTCGGTCACGCTCAGTATAAAGGTCATCGAATGCGTGCCGCCAACCGTGTAGCGCGCCCTGTCACTCACCCCATGAAAGCGCAAGACCTCAATCGCGATTGCGGCCGCTTGTCCATGGGTGAAATCCTCGGTCGCGTCTCTGGCGCTCGCTTCAAAAATAGCGCCGACTTGCGCATAGCGGTCGCCATGTTCATCGCCACGCCAGACAATATCCGCAACAGGATAAAACACCTCGGCCTCCGAAACGCGCAGATCTCGCGAGACTGTCACAGTGATGTCCTGCACAGCCAAAGGCTGGCTGTAAAGCTGCTGGTTTTTGGCGCCCATAAAGAGCGCGTTGCGTGTGGCAACTTCGAAACTCGCACAGCCCGAAATACTCAAGCCGATCGCGACAAGTAGCGCTGCTTTGATAAGTTTCATTTTGTCCTCCTCAGGCTCACGCCCATTCCACCGCTTGGGGCGGAGAATGGCGGGGCAATAGGACAACTTTATGGCGGATTATTGGTTATTGCTTGACAGATGGCTCTGTCGCCAACGCGCCACAGGCACGCCGCAAATCTGGTGGCACAGCCCGCTCAAAGGCGTCGTGCTTGCCAGCCGCCGCGCCGCCGCGGGCGGTCCTGGGTGGCGAGGCCGTCTTGCAAAACCGTCGTCATAGGATGGCCCTCAGATCCATGGCGCGCCAATAGCAGAGCAATCGTCTCCCGTTGATCAAGCTCATCAGGCAGGCTGAGCGCCCAATCCAGAAAGATCGAACGGCATTCAGACGCCGTAATGCCCTCGATATTATAGGCTTCACGTATCAAAGCTTTGGGGTCGTAAATATCACCCTTCATTCTCTGCTCCCTTGAGATTGGCCACAATCACTTCGGCCGCCACTGCGGCGCAGCTTTGCAGCTCCGCTTGCAAAGAGGCAAGGTCTTTTGAGCCGGTTTCGCGCAGCACAAGCTCGGCCGCGCCCTCGCTGGCCGTTTCCGCGTCAAACGCAGTATCAGACAAGAACCGCGTGGTCAGGTTCAGCGCCCAGAAGAGCCGGTAAGCCCGCATCAAAGCCTCGCTTTGCGCCTGATCGATCAGCCCCGCGCGCACCAACCCTTTGACACCCGCCTGCACCCGCAGATTGGAAACCCCACCCGCAAGCGCCCCCATCTGCGAAAACAGCTCGATATCCTGCAAGCGCCCCGCGCCGATCTTGGCGTCCCATGGCCCGCTCGGAGCCTTGGCCGCTGCGATCTTGGCCCGCATTTCCGCCACGCCGGTTACGGTGCGCCCATGATCCCGGCCCTTTTCAGCCAAAAGCTGTTTGCGAAAGGCCATAAAATCTTGCGCAAGGCTCTCCAACCCGCAGATTGGGCGCGCCCGCACAAGTGCAAGATGCTCCCAAAGCCAGGCCTCCTTCTCCTGATAGGCCCGAAACGCAGGCCAGCTCGTCGCCACAGGGCCTTGGTTCCCGGAGGGGCGCAGCCGCATATCAAGCTCATAGAGCCGCCCTTCCGCCATCGGCGCGCTCACCGCCGTGACAAGGGCCTGCGTGAGGCGCGCATAATAGGGCCGTGTCGCCAGCGGGCGGCGGCCTTGCGACATTTCGGCCTCTTCGGGATCATAGATCACAATAATATCAAGGTCAGAGGCGCTGGTGAGCCGCCCCGCACCAAGCGATCCCATTCCAATCACAGTGGCGCCCTGCCCCGGAGGCGGCCCATGTTTTTGCGCAAACTGAGCAACAACCTCTGGCCACAGCGCGCGCAAAACGGCCTCGGCCAGCTCGGCATATTGCGCGCCCGCTTCCTCGGCTCCGGTCAGACCGCGCAAAAAATGCACCCCGATCCGAAAATGCCATTCCTTCTTGAAGCGGCGCGCCACATCGAGTTTGCGCTCATAATCCGGCTCTGCCGCCAATAGCGCCGCAAGCTCCGCACTCAGCCCCGCCACGCCCTTCCACTCGGCAAAGAAATCTCCGCCGATTACCGCATCAAACACGCCGGCATTGCGGCTCAGGTGCTGCGCAAGCGCGGGCGCTGTGCTGGCAATATCAACGATCAGATTCACAAGCTGCGGATTGGCCTCAAAGAGCGAAAAGAGCTGCACCCCCGCAGGCAAGCCCGCCAGAAACCCGTCAAACGCGAGCAAGGCACCGTGCGGATCCGCTGATTTCGCCAAAGCGCTCAAAATATCAGGCTTCAGACGGTTGAAAATCTGCGTGCCCCGCTCGGATCTCAGCGCCGCATAACTCGGCCAGCGGGCAATCACGTCATTGTCCAGCTCCGGCATCTGCGACACAGGCTCAGCAGCACCGGACTCAGCCGCACCCGGCGCAACAGCATCAGGCGCAAAGAAGCCCTCTGTCAGCGCGTGCACCTCCTCCAGCCGGTCGGTCAGCTCACGCTCAAGACCCGCGCGCTCCCGCCCCATAAAGGCGGCCAGCTGGTCCATGCCCTCGCCTGTCGTCGGCAGCAAATGGGTCTGCTGATCCGCGATCATCTGCACCCGATGCTCAACCTCCCGATGCGCGCGGTAATGGGTCTTCAATGTCTCGGCCACATCCTGCGGCACCCATCCTTTTTGCGCCAATACCCCGAGCGCAGGAACCGTGCCGCGCGCCCTCAAATCAGGGTCGCGCCCGCCCGAAATAAGCTGGCGTGTCTGGGTGAAAAACTCGATCTCGCGGATCCCGCCGCGTCCGAGCTTCATGTTATGGCCCATCAGGTCGATCTTGCCGCCAAGCCCCTTATGTTCGCGGATCCGCAGGCGCATATTGTGAGCATCCTCGATCGCGGCAAAATCAAGATGCTTGCGCCAGACAAACGGGCGCAGCGTCTCCAGAAAAGCAGTGCCTGCGGCCTGATCGCCCGCCCCGCAGCGCGCCTTGATATAGGCCGCGCGCTCCCATGTGCGCCCGAGGCTCTCATAATAGCTCTCGGCGGCCTCCGCGGCCATGCAGACAGGCGTGACCGCAGGATCAGGGCGCAGCCTCAGATCGGTGCGAAAGACATAGCCCTCCGCCGTGCGGTCATTGAGCATTGCGCTCATCCCGCGGGTCGCCTTGATAAAAGCCTTGCGCGCCTCAAAGAAGTCATCCCGCGCAAAACGGGTTTCGTCAAACAGGCAGATCAGATCGATATCGGACGAATAATTCAGCTCATAGGCGCCCATCTTGCCCATCGACAACACAAACATCCCCCCCAGCGTCTCAAGATCGTCAAGCGCCATCCCGGGCAGCTTGCCGCGCCGGATTTCTGCGCCCAAGGTGGCGCGCAAGCTCAACTCGACCGAGAGATCGGCAAAATGCGTCAGCGCAGAGGTCACCTCCTCCAGCGTCCAAACACCGCCCAGATCGGCCAGCCCTGTGAGCAGCGCGACCCTTTTCTTGGCGCGGCGCAATTCACTTGGCAAATCGGGCGCGCCAACCGCCCTCAGGCGCAGATATTCGGCCTCAAGCGCCGCCTCCGGCGCCTCAAACGCCTCCCTCATCCAGTCGGCCTCCCGCAGCATCAAGGAGAGCAGATAGGGGCTACAGCCGGCAGCGCCCTGCACAAGCTTGGCCAGATCACCGCTCACCCCGTCAAAAAGCGCGCGCCCCTCAGCCCCGCGCTCGCTGTCATAAGCCCTTGGCAGGCGGGTGATTTTCTGTGCAAATTCCATGCCTAAAGATGCGCCGCGCCCAAAGCCGCGTCAATCGGGAAGAGGAGCCAAACCATGTCAAAAAGCCTCAAGCGCGTGCGCGCGGCCCTGGAGGGCGAAGCCGCAGACATACGCGAAACAGGCGAAGCCAAAACCGCCTTGCAAGCCGCCGCCGAACTTGGGGTTGAGGTCGATCAGATCGCCAAGTCGATTGTCTTTCAGGGCCAGATCACGGGCGAGGCCCTGCTCTTTATCACCGCTGGCGGCAATCAGGTCTGCATGAACAAGGCCGCCGCCCTCGCCGGTGAGCCGCTCGGACGCGCGCAGGCGGCCCTTGTGCGCGCCCAGACGGGCTTTGCCATCGGCGGTGTTTCTCCGCTTGCGCACAAAAACCCGATCCGCAGCTTTTTTGACCCGCGCTTGATGGATTTCGCCCTCATTTGGGCCGCCGCCGGCACGCCACACCATGTATTCAGCCTGGCGCCGGCCCGCCTTCTGGAGAAATCAGAAGCGCAACTCTCTGATTTTGCATCCTAAATTATCAAAATGTAAATTATCTTAACATACCCCCCTTGCGCGGGAGCCTGCGGATGCCAATATCAGTAATGTGAAAAGCATTCACATTACACCCACGCCCGTAAGGAGATTTAATTATGACACACGCCGTTCCCTATTCAGCCCCCTCCCAAGGGTGGTTTGCCCGCGCCGAAGCCTGGCTTGACGACAAAGGCAAAGGCGCATGGATCGCCGCTATGGTCCTGAGCTTTATTGCCTTTTGGCCCGTCGGCCTTGCGCTGTTGTTTTACATGATCACAACCAAGCGCCTCGGGTCTGGCGGCTGTCGCAAGCACCGCACACGGCACCAAAGGCGCTTCACCGCCTCGCGCACCTCGGGCAACACAGCCTTTGATGCCTATAAAGACGAAACCCTGCGCCGCCTTGAAGAAGAACAGCACTGCTTTGAAGCCTTCCTCGAGCGCCTGCGCGATGCCAAAGACAAGGCCGAGTTTGACCAGTTTATGGACGAGCGCGCCGAGGCCCATAGCACCGCAGAGCACGGCCCGGAAACAGCGGCAACCGAAGACACCACAGAAAAAGCCTAACAAAACGCGCTTGGCCCTCTATCATGAGGGCCAAGACCGTTCATCACGAGGATATCATGACCCCCGAGAGCTTTGATTTGCCCGACCCGCACTACCAGCCCGAGTTTTATGCCGATGTGCCGCTCAAACGGCTGATTTCATGGGCGATTGACACTGTCATTATCGTGCTTCTGGTTGTCCTCATCCTGCCCTTTACGGCCTTCACAGGGCTGTTCTTTCTGCCTCTGCTCGGATTTGTGGTCAATTTTGCATATCGCGTGATCTGCCTGTCCAATGGCTCGGCCACTCTGGGGATGCGCCTCACAGCGATCGAATTCCGCACAGGCCGCGGGGCGCCTTTTGCCCTCTCCGATGCGCTTCTGCACACGCTTGGCTACACCCTGTCCTGGATGGTTCCGCTGGCGCAGTTTGTCTCGGTGATTTTCATGGCCTCCCAAGAGCGGGGTCAGGGCCTGACAGATATGGTGCTCGGCTCGGTGGCGCTGAACCGTCGCGCCGCCTGATCCCGCTCTATAAAAAACGGCCGCCCAATCGCTCGGGCGGCCGCCTCACATCTCCCGCAGAAGAGTTTAGTCAAGGCCCAGCGCGACAAACCGTGGCTCACCCGCGCGGCGCACGAGCAAGAGCAAAGACTTGCGCCCCGCCTCTTTCGCCGCCTCAACCTGTGCTTGAAGCTCGGCCGCGCTCGCTATCTTCTGCTGGCCCGCCTCGGTGATCACATCCCCCGCGCGCAACCCCTTCTCAAAGGCCTCGGCGGCTTCGTCCACATCGGTCACAACCAAGCCCTTGGCCTCTGCTCCAAGCTCGAGCTGCTCGCGCAGATCGTCGCTCAGCGGCGCGAGCGTCAGCCCCAGCATCTTCATTTCCTGAAGCGCGCCTTCTTGGTCTGCGTCCTCTTCCATCGGGGCGTCATTGCCCTCCGCGTCTTCGCGCCGGCCCAATGTGATCTTGAGCGTCTGGGTCTTGCCCTCGCGGAACACAACCACCCGCACAGTCTTGCCCACATCGGCGTTGCCCACCGTGCGCACAAGCCCGCGCGTGTCTTCGACCTCAATGCCATCAAAGCTCATGATCACATCCCCCGACAGCATTCCGGCCTCTTTCGCCGGCCCATCGGGAACATCAGTCACAAGCGCGCCTGCGGTCTTTTCAAGGCCGATCGCCTCGGCCACATCCTCTGACACATCCTGAATGCGCACCCCGAGCCAGCCGCGGCGCGTCTCGCCAAAGTCACGCAGCTGGGTGACAACACGTGTCACCACATTTGACGCCATCGAAAAGCCGATCCCGATCGAGCCGCCATTGGGGCTGAGAATCGCTGTGTTCACACCGACGACTTCCCCATCCATGTTAAAGAGCGGCCCGCCAGAGTTGCCACGGTTGATCGCCGCGTCGGTCTGGATGTAGTCGTCATATGCGCCCTGCAGCGCGCGGTTGCGCTGGCTGACAATCCCCGCCGAAACAGAAAACCCCTGCCCAAGCGGGTTGCCAACAGCCAGAACCCAATCACCGACGCGCGCAGTGTCCGAATTGCCAAAGGGCACAAAGGCCAGCGGCGCATCGCTTTCGACCTTCAGAAGCGCGATGTCGGTTTTCGGGTCGGTCCCGATCACCTTGGCTTCCAGCTCGCCCCCTTCGAAAAACTCGATGATAATCTCGTCTGCGCCTTCGATAACGTGGTTGTTGGTCACGATATAGCCGTCTTCAGAGATCACAAACCCCGAGCCAAGCGCAGAAGAGCGACGCGGGCGGTTGCCCTGCCCGTTGCGGTCCTGAAATTCCTTGAAAAAGTCCTCAAACGGGCTGCCATCGGGCACAATCGCCCCCGGCCCCGTGCCCCGCGCCACCATGGTCGAGGTGGTGATGTTCACAACCGCAGGGCTGACCCTGTCAGCAAGGTCGGCAAAGCTTTCCGGGCGCGCCTGTGCGCTGATCGCCTGCGCCAGCACAAAAGCCGCCCCCAACATCATGAGCCATAGGGCACCCATAAGGTTTGGCCGCGCTGTCTTGGTCGTCATTGCTGCCGTCATTGCTCGTGTCTGTGTTGCCTGTCTCACACCGATGCTCCTTTATCCCGTGTGATCATTCCGCGCCAAACAGCGCAGGTTCAATCTTGTCTATATGTAACCTAAGAAGTTTCATTATCAACGCCAAGCCCAAGCGCCTTCGCTCAAACGCACGTGAGCAACGCGTGAGATCGGCGTGAGAGGGCGGCGATTTGCCCAAAGGTCACGCCCCGAGCGCCTTGGCGCTCCAGACCAGAAGCAGGCCAAGCACCATCATCAAAGCGCCGATCATGCGCCGCGCCTCGGGCGGCAGCGCCCTGAGGGCGCGCAACATCTCTTCAACAAGCGAAGGGGCCAGCACATAGACCAGCCCCTCCAGAAGTAGCACCAGCCCGAGGGCCAGGAGGGCAGTTGCCCAAATCGTCATCACTTGCCGTCTTCATTCTTCAGATAGTTAAAGAACTCTGAGTCAGGCGACATCACCATGCTTGTGTTGTTGCCCGTAAGCGCGCCGCGATAGGCGTTGAGCGAGCGGTAAAACTCGAAGAACTCCTGATCGGCACCATAGGCCTCGGCAAAGATCGCGTTGCGCTGCGCATCGGCCTCGCCTCGGATGATCTCGGCCTGACGGCGGGCGTCAGAGGTGATCTCGACACGGGTTCTGTCCGCTTGTGCGCGCACGCGCTGTGCGGCTTCGTTACCTCGGGCGATCTCGTCTGCCGCTTCGCGCTCCCGCTCGGCCTGCATCCGCGAGAATGTCGCCGCGAGGTTGGCGTTGGGCAGGTCGGTGCGCTTGAGGCGCACGTCGATCACTTCAATCCCCAACGACCGTGCTTCGGCAATCGCGCCGTTGCGAATGCGCAGCATCAGCGCGGCACGATCAGAGCTCAAGATGTCGTTGGACGAAACCGTCCCCAAGACTTCGCGCGTTTCCGAGCGCAGGATCGAGTCAAGCCGGCGGCCCGCCACTTCGATGGCCTGATCGCCGCCCGCACCTGTCGCCTGACGGAACTGTTCCACATCATTGATGCGATAGCGCGCAAAGGCGTTCACTTCGAGGCGGCGGTCATCTGAGGGTGTGACCTGAAGCTGGGGGATGTCACGGCTCAAGATACGATTGTCATAGCGGATGACCTCTTGAATAAGCGGGATCTTAAACGCCAGACCCGGCTCATCCTTGATGTCGACAAGGCGCCCGAACTGCAGCACCAGAGCCTTTTCACGCTCGTCCACGATAAAGACAGACGAAAGAACGCCCGCAATCGCCAGCACAATCACTGGCAGGATATATGTTGTCGAGCGCATCAGTTGCTCCCTCCTGTTGGCGTGGTTGTGGTCCGGCGCAGCTCGTTGAGCGGCAGATAAGGCACAACGCCCCCTTGCCCGCTCGCATTACCGTCGAGGATGATTTTATCAACGTTGCCAAGCACTTCTTCCATTGTCTCCAGATAGAGACGCTTGCGTGTCACCTCTGGCGCTTTGGAATACTCGCTCAGAACAGCGGTAAAGCGGCTGGCTTCACCCTGGGCTTCGTTCACAACTTGGGCACGGTAGCCTTCCGCCTCTTCAAGCACCTGCGCAGACTCACCACGCGCCGCCGCAAGGACAGTGTTGGCATAGGCATCAGCCTGCTTTTCAAGCCGGTCACGGTCTTGCTCGGCCGATTGCACGGCAAAGAAAGCCTGCTTCACTTCTTCGGGCGGATCGGCCTTGTCAAAGTTCACCCGCACAATGTTCACACCGCTGCTGTAGCTGTCGAGCGTTGACTGGATGAGGTCTTTCAAACGGTCCGCAATAGGGCCGCGATCACGGTTGAGGATCGGAGCAAGCTCGCTTTGCGCAATAATCTCGCGCATGGCCGATTCCGAAACAGCGCGGATGGTTGTTTGAGGCTCACGCAGGTTGAAGAGGAAGTCTTCGGCGTTGTTGATGTTCCAGACCACTTGGAAGTCGATATCGACGATGTTTTCATCCCCGGTCAACATAAGGCCCGCGTCGGCCCCCGTGCCCCCACCGATATCTTCGGTGTTTTCACGTGTCACAGGCATGACTTCCGCCGTCACAACAGGCCAGGGCGCAAAGTTAAGGCCCGGTCCGCCCACGCAGGGGCTGTTACATTCGCCCAGAAACAGCTCAACCGACTGCTCTTCGGGCTTCACAGTGTAAAAACTCTGGAAAAGCCAGAGCGCCACCGCCACCAAAAGGCCAAGGCCGATTGTGCCACGGTTCAAAGCAGGGCCACCGTCGCCGCCTTGGCCGCCGCCACGGTTGCCACCAGAGCCGCCACCGCGACCGCCCATCAGAACGCGCAGTTGCTCCTGACCTTTTTTCATCAATTCGTCGATTTCAGGGATCGGCGAAGGCTCCTCGCCCGAAGGCCTGCGCCCGCCGTTGGGCCGCTGGTCGCGCCCGTCATCCCCGTTGTCGTTTCCGCCGCCGCCCCATGGGCCGCCAGAATTACCCGCCATCTACAGATTTCCCCTCTGTTTAAAGTCTTTAAGACGCTATGTCCTAACTTGTGTGCCCCTGCCACTATTTCAACCCTTTTGGTAAGGATTAAGAGCGCCGCACAGGCTCTTTCATTGTGACAAGCTCTTCGCTCATCGTCGGGTGCACCGCAACCGTGCGGTCAAAGTCTTCCTTTGTTGCTCCCATCTTAACAGCAATCCCGGCCAGCTGGATCATTTCGCCGGCGCCCGGCGCGACAATATGACAGCCCAGAACCTTGCGGCTCGCCTGCGACACAACAAGCTTCATCAGGACCCGATCGGCGCGCCCCGCAAAGCTCTGCTGCATCGGCTTGAACGAGGTGCAATAGACCTCGATCGGCTCCTGCGCGCGCGCCTCTTCCTCGCTTAAGCCCACAGTGCCCATCTCGGGCTGAGTGAAAATAGCCGTCGGGATCAGCGCGTGATCGGGCTTTGTCGGATGACCGTTGAACACCGTCTCCACAAAAGCCATGCCCTCGCGGATCGCCACAGGCGTCAGGTTCACACGGTCCGTCACATCGCCCACGGCATATACACTTGGCACTTTGGTCTGGCTGTAGTCATCCACCAGAACCTCGCCCTTGCGGCCCAGCGCGACGCCAATAGCCTCAAGCCCCATGTCTTCGGTGTTGGGGGCGCGGCCCGTGGCAAACATGACCTGTTCAAAAACCTCGTCATCCCCGTTGGTCGAGATCACACGGACACCGCCATCAACCTTCTCCATCTCAAGCACATTCGTGCCCAGATGCAGCTTCACTCCGTTCTGGATCATCTCCTCAGAGACCAGCCCGCGCGCCTCGTCGTCAAAGCCGCGCAGGATTTGTGCGCCACGGTAATACTGTGTCACATCCACGCCCAGACCGTTCAAAATGCCGGCAAATTCGCAGGCAATATAGCCCCCGCCAAGGATCAGCATGGATTTGGGCAAGCGCTCCAGATGGAAAATCTCGTTTGAGGTGATGGCGTGTTCTGCGCCCTTGATGGCAGGCTTCACAGGCCGCCCGCCCATGGCAAGCAGGATATGCTTGGCGCTCTTGCGTGTGCCGTCCGACAGCTCGACCTCATGGGCGCCCACCACGCGCGCGCGCGCATCATAACTCTCAACACCGTTTGTCTTGAGAATACCGCGATAAACATTTTCCAGACGGTCAAGCTCCGCGTGAAGCTTGGTCTTGAACATATCCCAGTCAAACGCCCCGAGGCTCACATCCCAACCATAAGCCTGCGCATCCGAAATCGCGCCGGGAAACTCGCTGGCAAAGACCATAAGTTTCTTGGGCACACATCCACGGATCACACAGGTGCCGCCGTAGCGGTCCTCCTCGGCCAAAGCCACCTTCGCACCGCCCTGCGCTGCCACCCTTGCCGCGCGCACACCGCCCGAACCGCCGCCAATGACAAAAAGATCATAATCAAAGCTCATGCCGCATTCCTCAGTCCATCAAATCGGTGAATAAATTGTCGTCTTCCAAAAAGTCGAGCCTGTCGGTCTCGACAGTTCCTGCGTTGATATCGCGGATCTCGACCCGACCGTCGCCATAGCCCACAACAACCTTGTCGCAGATATCCAGAAACAGCCCGTTTTCCACAACACCCGGAATCTGGTTCATCACAAGGCCCAGCTGGCGGGGGTTGCCGATACGGCCCAGATGCAGATCAAGGATGTGGTTCCCCTCATCCGTAATGTAGGGCACATCGCCGTTCATTCTGAGTGTTGTGCTGCGCCCGAGCACATCCATGCTCACAAGCGTCTCCTCGATCAGCGCCTTGGTTGTCTGCCAGCCAAACGGGATGACTTCCAGCGGCAGAGGAAAGGCCCCGAGCCGCTCGACCTCCTTGCCCACATCGGCAATCACGATCATCTGGTCGCTGGCCGTCGCCACGATCTTTTCCTGCAACAGCGCGCCGCCGCCGCCCTTGATCAGGTTCAACTCGCCGTCAAATTCGTCGGCCCCGTCAATCGTCAGGTCCAGCCACTTGGCCTCATCCAGACTGATCACATCAATGCCCACATCCCGCGCCAGCTCGGCTGTGCGCGCGCTGGTCGGCACGCCGCGGATCTTGAGGCCGTCTTCGCGCACCATCTCGCCAAGACAGCGCACAAGCCAGGCCGCCGTGCTCCCGGTGCCCAGCCCGACGCGCATCCCGTCTTCGACAAACTCTGCCGCGCGTTTGGCGGCGACAAATTTGGCCTTATCAATCGGTGAAAGTTCTCCGCTCATGGCAGCCCCGCTTCTATCCGCTAGACCGCTTATAGAAAACTTGTGGCCAAGGTGCGAGGGGGCGCACCTGTTTTCTTGCAAGAAAACAGACCGCAAAATTACAATTTTGCGCGCCCGCTTGGTCAAATGTCGCATTTGTCTGCTGCGTCTTCTTTGGCGGGCTTTAAACTCGCCTGATGACATACCGCCTGCATTACGCCCCCGACAACGCCTCGCTGATCATCCGCCTTGCGCTGGAAGAGCTTGGCCAACCCTATGAAACCCTGCTGGTCGAGCGCGCCCGCAACGCCCAGCAAAGCGCCGCCTATCTCGCGCTCAACCCGAACGGCCTTATTCCCACGCTGGAAACCCCTCATGGCGCAGTCTTTGAGACGGGCGCGATACTGCTCTGGCTCTGCGACACGCACGCAAAGCTCGCCCCCGCGCCCGACAGCGCCGCGCGCGGTGATTTTCTCAAATGGCTGTTCTTTACTTCAAACACCCTCCACAGCGAGTTGCGAATGCTGTTTTATCCCGCCAAATACATCGGCGAGGCCCCCGCAGAGCAAACCGCCCTACGCTTGGGGCTGCAAAAGAGCTTGGCGGCCCATTTGCAAAAGCTCGACAGGCTGGCCCGCGAGGGCCACCCGTGGTTTGCCGCCCCCGCACCAAGCGCGCTCGATCTCTATGTCGTCACGCTGCTGCGCTGGCTTGCGCTCTACCCAAAAGACGGCGCGCGCTGGTTTTCGCTCTCTGACACGCCGCATTTGTATAGATTAGCGTCTCAAGTCGAGTGCCGCGCCAGCGTTCAAGCCGCTATCAAGGCCGAGGGCCTCGGCCCCACACCTTTCACACAACCAACATATGCCACCCCACCAGAAGGATCGGCCACCTGATGTTTCTCTCTGTTTTTGAAATGTTCAAAGTGGGCATTGGCCCCTCCTCGTCCCATACGATGGGGCCGATGGTCGCCGCCGCGCGCTTTCTGGACCTGATGCGCGCCTCGCCCTTCGAGTTTGCGGGCCTCAAAGGCAGCCTGCACGGCTCACTCGCCTTCACAGGCGTCGGCCACGCAACCGACCGCGCCACCATTCTGGGCCTCGCAGGCTTTGTCCCCGAAACCTATGATCACGAGGCAGCCGAGGCCGTGCTTGAAGCCATCCGCGACAGCCACAGCATCACGCCTGCGGGCTTGCCCACGCTCACGTTCTCGCCCAAGGATGATCTTGTGTTTGACTACGGCCCCGCCCTTCCGGGGCACGCCAACGGCATGGTCCTGAAGGCCACCGATGCGCAGGGCGATGTGATCCTGAGCGAGACTTACTATTCCATCGGCGGCGGCTTCGTGCTCACAGCCGATGAACACGCCCAGGGCAAGGCCACCGACGATGACGGCCCGCCCATCCCCTATCCGTTCAAATCTGCCGCGGAAATGCTGCAAATGTGCAAGACATCGGGCAAAACAATTGCCGAGATGAAACGCGACAATGAAATCGCCCGCGGCGGCCATGACAATCTGCGCACAGGCACAGCCCGCCTCTGGCAGGTGATGAACGACTGTATCAACCGTGGCCTTGAAACAGAGGGCGAGCTGCCCGGTGGCCTCTTTGTAAAGCGCCGCGCCAAAGGCATCCACGATGCTCTCTTGGCCGAGCGCGGCATGAACCAGCGCGCACCACATACTATCAACGACTGGATGAGCACCTACGCCATGGCCGTCAACGAAGAGAACGCCGCCGGCGGGCAAGTCGTCACCGCGCCGACCAATGGCGCGGCTGGGGTCATGCCCGCCGTCATCCGCTACTGGCTCGACCATGTGCCGGGCGCCAGCGAGTCCAAGGTCGAAGATTTCCTGCTCACCGCCGCCGCCATCGGCGGGCTGGTAAAGTTCAACGCTTCCATTTCGGGCGCCGAGGCCGGCTGTCAGGCCGAGGTCGGCTCTGCTGCCGCCATGGCCGCTGCGGGGCTTTGTGCTGTCATGGGCGGCACGCCCGAACAGGTCGAGAACGCAGCGGAGATTGCGCTTGAGCATCACTTGGGCATGACCTGCGACCCCGTCAAAGGCCTTGTGCAGGTGCCCTGCATCGAGCGCAACGGTCTGGGCGCAATCAAGGCGGTCTCTGCCGCCTCTCTGGCGCTGCGCGGCGATGGCACACACCTTGTGCCGCTGGATGCCTGTATCGAAACCATGCGCCAGACGGGGCTAGACATGAGCGAGAAATACAAAGAAACCTCGCTCGGCGGCCTCGCCGTCAACGTGCCCAACTGCTGAACAGCAGGCTCGCCCGCCCATCTGGCCCGCTATCTGGCCCACAGTCTGGCGTCGCTTTTGAGCCAGACTGCACAGCCACAGCCCTTAGCCTGTGCCAAAAACAGGACCGCTCATGCAAGACCGCACCACCCTTGGCATCGCCTTCATGGTTGCCTTCGCCCTCATCGCCCCGGGCATGGACGCTTTCGCCAAAGCCACGCCCGATTACATCCCCGTCATGGAAATCCTCGGCTTCCGCTTTGGTCTCCAGAGTCTGCTGCTGCTCCCTGTCGCGGCCTATCTCGGGTGTCTTGACTGGCCCCGCAGATCCGATGTCGGCCTGCACCTCGTCCGCGGCTTTCTGATCATGGCCGCGACCGGCCTCTTCTTTGCCGCCGTGCGCGAAATGCCCTTGGCCAATGCCATCGCGATCTTCTTTGTCGAGCCGTTTATTCTCACGCTGCTTGGCGGGCTGTTTCTGGGCGAGGCTGTCGGCGCGCGGCGTATTCTGGCCTGTGCGGTCGGCTTTGGCGGCGCGCTCCTTGTGATCCAACCGAGCTTTTCCGAGCTTGGTCTCGTCGCGCTCTACCCGCTGGGCACAGCGCTTTGCTTTGCGCTCTACATGGTCATGACCCGCTCCATGGCCCAGCGCCTCAGCCCGATCACCCTGCAAGCCTATACCGCCATTGCCGCCAGCGCATTGATCCTGCCCCTGCTCGTTGCCTTTGACGGCACAGGCCACCCCGCCCTTGACCCCACCATGCCCGAGCGCTTTGCGCTGGTCATGCTTTTTGGCGTGGGCATTGTCTCCACCATCTCGCATCTTTTCATCAGCCTCGCGCTCAAATTTGCCCCCGCCGCCACCATCGCGCCGCTGCAATACCTCGAGATCGTCGCCGCCACGGCCCTAGGCTACTTTGTCTTCGGCGACATCCCCGACGCGCTCACCTTCCTCGGCATCGCCATCATCGTCAGCGCGGGCCTTTATGTCTTTGCCCGCGAGCGCCGCGCCGAACAGGTCTTGGCCGTGCAGCTTGACGTGCCACATACCCCCTGACGCAGGCCCTGACACCGGCTCTGAAACTGGCCTTGATACTGGCCCGGACACCCTGCGCCTCCCCCTACCTGAGCGGGTTAGCGCCGCCCCTGCGCGCCCCACCCACAGGGTCATTTTGCCCGCGTCACGGCGCTCTGGGATAGGATAATCAACTTTAAGTTGCCAGACTGGCGGGCGCGCTCTAGCCTTGCCTTATGTCAAAAGACAAACCCCTTCTTGGCATCCTGTTGATGCTCGGTTTCTGCCTCGTCGCCCCGCTCGGAGACGCTGTGGCAAAACTCATCGGACAAAGCGTTGCTCTTGGTCCGATGCTCCTGATCCGGTTTGGCGCTCAGGTGGTCCTGCTCGCGCCCTTTATCGTGCTTTCGCTGCGGCCTTGGCGGCTATCGCCCCGTGCTCTTGGGTTCTGCGGCCTGCGCACAGCGCTTCACATGGCCGGGATCGGCCTCATGTTTACCGCCCTGCGCCATATGCCACTGGCCGACGCCATCGCCATCGCCTTTGTGCTGCCCTTTCTCAATCTGCTCCTTGGCCGCCTGCTGCTCAAGGAAACAGTCGGCCCCGCCCGCCTTCTGGCCTGTATTGTCGGCTTCACCGGCACGCTCTTTGTGATCCAGCCGAGCTTTGCCAGCGTTGGCTGGTATGCCGTCCTGCCCCTGCTCGTCGCGGTTCTGTTCTCGGGCTTCATGCTCATCACCCGCCATATCGCCGAAGAAACAGACCCGATCGGGCTGCAATTCGTCTCGGGTCTTATGGCCACATCGGTCTTGCTTCCGCTCTTTGCTCTGGGCGGCGCCGCAGAGATCGCCGAGCTAAAATGGAGCCTTCCCAACAGCTATGAATGGAGCCTGCTTCTCGCGGTCGGAGCGCTTGGCACCTTGGCACATCTCTTGATGACATGGTCCCTGCGCCACGCGCCTTCCGCCACAGTCAGCCCGATCCAATATGTCGAAATCCCGATCGCCGCGCTCATTGGTCTCGCGATATTCTCGGAGCTGCCCAACGCTCTGGCCGCTTTCGGCATGAGCCTCACAATTGCTGCGGGCCTGTTTACAATGCTCTTTGAGGAGGCCAAACGGCGGCGCTCTGCAAAAGCTCTGTCACAACCGCTCTCAGTTCAGACCGCGGCAGAATAACCAGCATCTTCGGCGCATCCACGCTCAGCTCGACCGCCCCCAAAGCCTCGTTTGACGTGCCGATCTGGCTCAACGGGTCAAAAGCCACCCCCTTCAAAGGCCAGCGCAGCCCGCTGGACTGCGCCCGCACGGGGCCAAGCGGAAACACCGAAACACGCGCGCCCGCCGCCAGATCAAGCCGCATCACAGGCGGGGCCAAAAAGACAATATCCTCCCCCCCCACCAATACACAGCGCCGCTCGGGAGAGGCCGCCAAAGCATGAAGCGCCGCCAGCTCATGATCGAGCCGCCCACCGAGAAACCCGACCCCAAGCACCAGAGGCGCATCTATCCGCGTGAGACATTTCACAAAGTCGGTGCTGTCTTGCTCGGCAACCCGATGGGCGCGCGTGGGCCCCAAACGGCGCAAAGCCTCGGGCGAAATCGAATCAAGATCGCCGATCACCATGTCAGGCTCATGTCCGTGAGCCATCAGCCAATCCGCGCCACTGTCCGCAGCAACAATCCGCCGATACAGCCCGGACACCGCTTTAAGCCCCGTTTTGCGCTTCTGTCCGCCCCCAACCAGCAAAACTGGTTCCGGATCGTGAACAATGGCAGTTTTCATCCGATTTTTACCCTTTTGAAGGAAACACATCACAATATTGACACAAAATGATACGCTAAAAATCTTAGATTCGGTCTGCTTTCGACGCCGTGCGCTGTCATTAACTATGACAATTATAGAATTACGTGGCGAGCAAGAACATGGTTAACACGAACAAGATCCTCACCGTCTCCTATGGCACATTCTCGTGCACATTGGAGGGATTTGACGATTCTTTCGGGACAATGAAAGCCATTGCGGAGTATTTTCGCGATCTTGCGGCCGATGACCGCTACTTTGGCGCAGAGCCGCCCAGCCCGGATGCCGAAATGCTGGCGCGGATCGCAGAGCGTGAAATCTCCCGCCGCGTCGAGGCGCACCGCGACGACAATACCTTCGTTCTGCGCGCCGGTCCCGCAAGCCTGCCCCAGCCAGCCCCACAGCCCATCGCTCACGCTCCCGACGCGCCCCAAGCCTCCCCGACAAGCGCAGCAGAGGCCGCAGCACCCGCCGCAGCCCCCCCCAAAGCGCCGCCCGTGGCCCCAGAGGCCGATGCTCAGGCTGAAACGCAGGCAGATGCCAGCCAGTCAAAGCCGGCTCCCCAAGCCGCTCCCCCTCTGACCGCCCCTCTGGCCGCTGCGCCGGATCGCCTCAAACCGGCCCAAGACCCCAACAGCGTTGCCGCCAAACTCCAGCGCATCCGCGATGTGGTGAGCCAACATGATGCCGAGGACAGCTATTCAGAGGACGAACACGCCGATCCCTTCCTCTCCGAGGAGGACCCCGCGCCAGAAGACATTCTGAGCAGCGCCCAGAATGATATTGCCGCGGCCCTCGCAGCCGATGACGCGCTCGAAGATGCGCGCCACAGCGCCGAACCAGAGGCCGACACCAGTGCCGGAGCCACGCCCCAAGCCGCCGATGAAAACGATGCGCACGATGAGAGCGAAGAAGAAGACATCAGCGCTCTGCTTGACAGGCTCGCCACACCAGAGACCCCACGCGCGCCGACCGACGGGCAAAAGCCAGCCGAGCCTGCGCCCGCCCCCGAAGCGGCGGGCCAGTTGCGCGCGCGGGTCATCAAAATGAAAAAAACCGACGTAGACGCCGCCTTGAGCGCAGGCGACATTCAGCAAGACGACAGCCCCAAGCGCCCCGACATCGCCTCATCGCTGTCTGACGAAGACGAAGCCGACCTGATGCGCGAATTGGCCGCCGTCGAAGCCGAGGCCGCGCAAGGCCGCCAAGCCGAGACCCCGCGCGCCGAGCAAGACGCCGCCCAGTATGACGACGACGCCTATGACGAGGATGACGACATCTACAACGAGGCCGATTTTGACGAAGACGCCTATGACGAAGACAGCTTTGACGAGGACGGCTTTGAGGAAGATGACGTCGAAAATTCCTCAATCGGAGAAGGCCTCAGCGACGCAGCAGACGCCACCGGCGCAGAAGACACCGCGGGAAATCTCTTTTCCGATCAAGACGCTGCAACCCATCAAATCGTGGCCTCAACGGTGCGCGCCGTGCGCAGCGCCCGCCTTGTCGAGACCGCAACAGACGATCAGATGGGCCGCATTCTGGAAGAAACCAACACCAAGCTTGACGAAGACGAAGGCCGTGGCCGCCGCAATGCCATTGCGCATTTGCGCGCCGCTGTCCAAGCCACAGAAGCCGAGCGCAACATGGGCGGCGACCTTGGCGCAGACGGGCGCGACACAGAGGTCTACCGCGACGATCTGGAAACAGCCGTGCGCCCGCGCCGCCCCGTGCACCCCCAAGGCAAAAGCCGGCCAGATATGCGCCGCGCCGCGCCCCTCAAGCTGGTCGCAGAACAGCGCATCGACACCCCAAAGCAAGACGGCCCTGTCCGTCCGCGCCGCATCTTGGCAAGCGAAAGCCCCAGTCAGGCCAAGGCCGCCTCGGGCACGGCCGATTTCTCGGACTATGTGCAAAGTGTTGGCGCTCAAAATTTGAGCGAAGTGCTGGAGGCCGCAGCCTCCTACATGGCCTTCGTTCAGGGCCAAGACGCTTTTTCACGGCCCGAGCTGATGTCCAAACTCAACGCAACAGACCATGCCGACACATCCCGCGAAGACCGGTTGCGCTCCTTTGGCCAGCTGCTGCGCGCCGGCAAAATACGCAAGCTCGGCGGCGGACGGTTTGAAGCCTCCGAAGATATTTCCTATCGCCCCACAGCGCGCGTCGCGGGCGGCTAGGACGCCACCGGCCTCACGGCCCTGCCCTTCGGGCGCCCAAGCGGGCGCCCGTTTTGCTCTGTAGATCAGATTTTTTCCTGCGTGTATTTGCGCAGCTCGGTGCGCGCCACCTGCCGGCGATGCACCGCGTCAGGCCCGTCTGCAAGGCGCAGCGTGCGCACGTTTTTCCACATCGCGGCCAGAGCCGTATCCTGTGAAATCCCTTGCGCACCAAACATTTGCACAGCCTCGTCAATGACCTTCAAAGACATCAAAGGCGCAACCACCTTGATCTGGTGAATCCAAGGCGCCGCCGCTTTCATATCGCCGTGATCCATCATCCAGGCGGTCTTCAGACACAAAAGGCGCGCCTGCTCGATTTCCATCCGCGCATTGGCGATAATGTCATAATTCGCCCCCAGATGGGCGATCGGCTTGCCAAAGGCCTCGCGCTGCAAGCTGCGGCGGCACATCATCTCAAGCGCCGCCTCCGCCTGCCCGATTGCGCGCATACAATGGTGGATGCGCCCCGGCCCAAGCCGCCCCTGCGACACTTCAAACCCGCGCCCCTCACCCAAAATCATATTCTTCGCCGGCACCCGCACATTCGTCATCCTGATGTGCATATGGCCGTGCGGCGCATCGTCATTGCCATAAACCTGCATCGGACGCAGCACCTCGACGCCCTCGGTTCCCGCCGGCACAACGATCATCGAGTGGCGCTTGTGCTTGGGCGCGTCGTCCCCGCCTGTGCGCACCATCACGATATAGACCTTACAGCGCGGATCGCCCGCGCCCGAAGCCCACCATTTCTCGCCATTGAGCACATAGTCGTCGCCCTCGCGCTCGCAGCGCATCGCTATGTTGGTCGCATCCGAGCTGGCCTGATCAGGCTCCGTCATCAAATAGGCCGAGCGGATTTCACCCGCCAAAAGCGGCTTGAGCCACTGCTCTTTCATCTCGGGCGTGCCATACCGCTCAAACACTTCCATATTTCCGGTGTCGGGCGCACCACAGTTGAAGACTTCGGCCCCCATCGGCGTCTTGCCCATCTCTTCGGCAAAATAGGCGTATTCCACAGTGCTCAGGCCGAGGCCCTTGTCGCTGTCCGTCAGCCAGAAGTTCCACAGCCCGCGCGCCTTGGCCTGGGCCTTCAGCCCTTCCAGAATTTCGGCCTGCCGCGCGGTATAGCCCCAGCGCTCGCCCTTGCCGATTTCAGCGTGATACTCGGCTTCCAGCGGCATGATCTCTTCGGCGATCATCGCTTTGACCTGCTCCAAAAGCGCAGCACTTTGTGCCCGCAATCCCAAATCCATAGTGTCTCTCCCTCTGACGTGCTCCGATAAAAGGCTCTGCCTGCCCAAGAGTAAAGTCCCCTCGCATATCACGTTGCGTCTCGCCACAGTGGATCAAATACCCCCCCTCGGCGAAATGACGCTAAGCAGCGCCATTTAGTTAAAATTTTATTTGATATCGCCGGCCACACGGCGACAATGCAGCATGGGCATTTCATTTAAAGACGCATTAAACCAAACACTTGCCAAAACAGGCCAAAGCCTGGACACCGTCGCAGAGGGGGCCGGTGTGCCGCGCGCGGCCCTGCACAGCTTTATGCAAGAAGATGCAGCCGCCTTGGGGGTCAAAGACGCAATCAAAATCGCCGAGTTCTTCGGCCTCAGCCTTGATCGCTTCTTGGAAGATCCGAAAGTCGCAAACCATATCGCAATAGCGCAGCTCTACTCGTCGCTACCGCCTTTGCTAAAAGCTCAACTCGAAGCCTATGCCCAAGAGCGGTCTGACGCTCGCTATCCGCCTCCGCCAGCCAACGATTGATCGCAGGGGTGTCATCCTCGGTATGCGGCACGTTTCAGGTCCAATCACTCGCACAAACAAAATTGCAGGGCTGCCTGCCCTCCCAAACTGCCCAGAGCCTTTCGCTAAGTCAAAACAGTTTGTAAATATCCACATATGTGGAATCATTGCGCATGATTTCAGAAAAGATTCTACATCTGTGTAAACTCAGACGCCTCACCCTGCGCGCCGCCTGTCAGGCCTCGGGGCTGAAATACTCGACCCTCCACGCCCAGATCTCCAATGATCGGCCCATCCCCTTTCTGACAATCGACAAACTCGCCCGCACCCTGAATGTTCCGTTGAGTTATTTCTCGGATCACCAGCCTATTTTTCAGTTCGAGCCGGAAAATCCCGACAAACAGAGCGAAATGATGGTGACACTGGAACGCTCCATCAACGAACACACCCGGAAACTCGCCGCAAAAGGCCATCACATCAGCATAGATGACGTGCTGGACTGGCTTGTGCATGACGACTTCAAGCTCTCCAATGCGGATTGGATACGCGACAGGATCGACCTCTTTCACAAGCGCACACAGGATCACAGCTTTCCGGTCCCGTCCCATATCGGCAAACACTCTCTGTCGGCGCAGTTTCTGGGCCTCAACACCGAGCTGAACTATCAAGAACATCTCACCCGAATTGATCCGAAGCTGATCGAGAAAATCAATGCCGACCACGGCGCCATCGAGCCGCAGAAATATACAGTTTCCGATCAGGCCATCGACGTGACAGTCAATGGCGCAAGAGTGCGCGGCAGTTATCGCAGGCTGCTCGCAGGCGTGACCAACGAGGCGGGCGAGAAATTTATTCTAGTGTTTTGCCGGCTGATCCGTTTCTCCAACAGCTAGCTGGTGCAAAAGGTCCACTTTCGCCGAATAAACCATGGCCAGATCATTGCGATAAAGATAGGGCGCAGGGTCGCACCATGTCAGCGCATGATGGGTGATCATGGCAAACCCGTAAACATCCTGCAAAGAGCGGTGCTCATAAGGGATCAACGCATACATCCAGTCAAAATCGGGCCATGTCATCGCCGCCAGCACAATAGCCAGCCGGCTGTGCTCGCGCAAAACGCTGCGCCGCCCGCGCATCCGCTCGGCAAAGTGCAGCTCGCCAAAATAGACCAGATTGCCCCGCACTCTTTCGCCGATCGGAGCCGCCATAGCCCGCAAGGGCGCGTCCATATCAAATTGCCGCTCCGAAACACGCTGCATATAGTTCCAGAAGCTCTCCGCGCCGAGCGCAACCTGCTTGGCCGCAACCCCTCCAATCACCTCGCCGTCACAGACCAAAAACAGCCAGAACGCCTGCCCTTTGTGAAAGTCGTTGCGCCTCAGATCAAACATAGGCGAGCGAAACGGCTTGCCGGTCTGCTGCACAAGGCGTTCAATTTCGGCAAAATCATCAGAGGCCACAACATCATAGCCGAGCTTTTTCAGCCGCGCCAAATGCAAGGCCGCCCGTTCTGTCAAATCCATCTGAAACATCTGCCCACTCGAACTCTGAAATCACACTACCCTGCAAAGGTGATGCACGAGCCATGGCACGAGTTCAACTTCGGGGTGTAAAGACAGGCCACTTCTCACAGGAGGTGGCGCTCAAAAGTCGCATCAAAAAGATCGGGAGAGACAGGACATATTCTCTTCAAGAGAGAATGGTGCGGTCGAGAGGACTCGAACCTCCACGGGTGTTACCCCACAGCGACCTCAACGCTGCGCGTCTACCAATTCCGCCACGACCGCACTGTCTAGGCTTGGTGAAGCGTGCTTTAAACAAAGCCTTTCAGGATGTGAAGCGAAAATCGGCACAGGCCGCAGAAATAATCGTTCCCGCACCGCCGCCAGCCCCAATACCCGGCAGCGCCTCAGGCCCGATACCGCAGAAAACCCCAGTGTTTCAAAGCCCTGCGCTATGCTCAAAGACAAAAGTCGCCAAAGCCCGCGCGCCCAGCGCCTGCGC
>JAHBAN010000252.1 GCA_018500075.1 Flavobacteriia bacterium
CCTCAAGACCCTCCGGCGTCAACAGATAAAGCGGGGTCGCGTCCGCATCGGCGGGGGCAAATGTCAGGCTCACGGGCAGGCATCCTTTGGCTGGGTTCCGGCCTCAGCCTAAAGCATCTCGTGAACCAGAGGGAACCACATTCTTTGGGTTTACAAGGAAAGGTCCTGAAACTGCCAGATTTGGGTCAGGGAGCCTTCGCCCGTGCGCATCAGCCGCTGCAACACAGCCGCCAGCGCCACGCTGTCCTGCGCCTCAACACAGCCAACCACATCCTCGGCCACAGCCGCCAGCCGCATCATCCCGATCTGCTTTGCAATCGCCCCCATCGAGCGCACCCCCTTGCGCATCTCGCCAATCTGCCCGCTGCGATACAGCCTGTCCGCCTGCGCCAGTTTGACAGCAAGCTCCTCCATCGCGCGGCACACCACATCTTCCGCCGCCGCATCGCCCAATGCCTCATAAAGCTGCTCAAGCTTGTCAGCATCCAGCTCCACAGGCTCGCTCATCGCAAGCATTCTTACCTCAGTCATCATCTCACCCCTTGGTTTTTGCCCCACGGCAAGCGCCACTATGGCAGCCAATCCCTCGAAATTGGTTTATGCCCAAACGCCTTTTCTCTCGAATTCTTTGACAATGCAGACTATTCAGGGAGCCAAGACAGTTAAACGCAACGGATAAAACCACCATGCACACAACCAAACCTCTCCCCCAATATCTCGTTCAGCGTTTTCAGGGCTGGAAAGCCACCACCTATACAGAAAATGAAAGCTGGTATCGCCGCCTTGCCGACGATGGCCAGCATCCCCGTGCCATGCTCATCACCTGCTGCGACAGCCGCGTCCACGCCACCTCGATGTTCGGCGCCGAGCAGGGTGAGTTCTTTTTGCACCGCAATATCGCCAATCTTGTGCCGCCCTATAAACCCGATGGCGCCCAACACGGCACCTCGGCGGCCATCGAATACGCCGTCACCGTGCTCAAAGTCGCCCATATCATCATCATGGGCCACTCAAACTGCGGCGGCGTCGCCGGTTGCCTTGATATGTGCGCCGGCCGCGCCCCCGATCTCGACAAAAAAGAGAGCTTCGTGGGCCGCTGGATGGACATTCTGCGCCCGGGCTACGAGCGCATCAAGGACCTCCCCGAAGAGGATCAGCCCATCGCCCTCGAAAAAGAGGCCGTGCTCGTGTCTTTGCAAAATCTCAAGACATTCCCCTTCGTCGCCGACGATGTGGAGAGCGGCAAAATCTCGATCCACGGCCTCTGGCACAATATCGGCGAAGGCGCGATCGAGGAATTTCTGTTCAAAGAAGGCAAATTCTGCAACATCTAATCCGCCAGACCCCCGCCGCGCGCCCCTAACCGCGCGACACCCCCTCTCCCGCGACAGCGATTTGCAAGTCCCAAACGTCACACCGGCCCAAACCCGAGGAGCACCATGACCGAAATCCTGAGCTTGGCAGCCGATAATCTGCTGTCCCCGATTGTCCTCTGTTTTGCCCTCGGCCTCGCCGCCTCGCTGGCAAAATCCGATCTCTCGGTCCCCGAGGCCGCCGCCAAGGCGCTCTCGATCTACCTGCTCTTTGCCATCGGCTTCAAAGGCGGGGTCAGCGTCGCCGCACATGGCGTCGATATGACCCTCGGGCTCAGCCTCGTCGCGGGCGTCCTCCTCTCGGCGCTCCTGCCGCTGCTCGCCTTCGCCCTCCTGCGCGCCCTGTCAGGGCTGGACCGGCTCAACGCCGCCGCCGTCGCGGGCCATTACGGCTCGATCTCGATCGTGACGTTCGTCGCCGCCACCTCGGTTCTGGAAAGCAGCGGCATCGCCGCCGAAGGCTATATGGTCGCCGTTGCCGCCGCCATGGAAGCCCCCGCCATCCTGTCGGCCCTCTGGCTGATCTCGCGGGGCGAAACGGGCCGTATGGACGCCGGCCTCTGGCGCGAAATCATGCTCAACGGCTCCATCGTGCTGCTCGTCGGTGCCTTCTTCATCGGCATGATCACCGGCGAAGACGGCCTCGCCGAAATCGCAAGTTTCGTGGTCTCGCCCTTCAAAGGCGTGCTCTGCCTCTTCCTGCTGGATATGGGCCTCGTCGCAGGCCGCGGCCTCGCCAAAGGCGGCAAGCTGCTCGGCCCCGGCTCCATCGCCTTCGGCGTGCTCATGCCCCCGATCGGCGCAGCCCTCGGGCTTCTCGCCGCGCTCCTGCTCGGGCTGAGCCTCGGCGGCACAGTGCTGCTCATGACGCTCTCGGCCTCGGCCAGCTATATCGCCGTGCCCGCCGCCATGCGCGTCGCCCTCCCCGAGGCCAACCCCTCAATCTACCTCACGCTCTCGCTGGGCGTGACCTTCCCGTTCAATCTCGTGCTCGGCATCCCGCTCTACCTTGCGGTCGCCAGCTTTGTTTTCGGAGCCTGATCCATGCAAACCCACAAAGCCAAACGCGTCGAAATCACCATTGAAAAAATCATGCAGTCCCGCCTGTCGGACGCGCTCGTCAAAGCCGATGTCCACGGCTTCACAATCCTGCCTGTCTATGGTGGCTCGGGCCGCTCCGGCCTCTGGGATCGCACAGGTCAGGTCGGTCGCGCCGAAGGCATGGTCCAGTTTATCTGTATCGTGCGTCAGGAGCGGCTTGACGCCCTGCTCGCCGCCGCCTTCAAAGTGGTCGAAAAACACATCGGTGTCGTGAACATCACCGATTGCGAAGTCCTGCGCGCCGAACGCTTCTGAGCGGCGGTAGAGGCGTTCAGAAGCCGCCCAGCCTTTTTTCGCCAACCTTTTTCACCCTGTCTTTTCCGCCCCATCTTTTTCGGCCCGTTTTCCTCCCCACCCGCCCTGTCTTTTTTATTGCCAGAAATATCCCAGGGGGTGCGGGGGACTGGTCCCCCGCCTCGGTCGGATTTTCGCCAAGCGAAAAGCCGACCCCTCTCACTGCAAGACCTTGCCCTCGGGCCACTCCAGCTCATAGCTGAGCCGCACCGCCTGCCGCGCCCCCGCCGCCAGATCAAACGCCCACAAAAGCACCCCCTGACGCGCCTCATAATCTTGCACGCTCGGGCGCGGGCTGGCGCGCCAGCCGATCACAAGCGCCTCCTGCTCGGAGTAGGGCACACGGTCCAATAGCGTCACAGACCAGTCCCGCCCGGTCAGGTTTTCAATCTCGAGCGTCACCTCCTCGCTCAGCTCCGTGCTGCGCGAAATCATCCCGCGGTCGCCCTCCTGACGCGTCACACGGCGGCTCAGCCGCAGCCCGTCTATCGCGCCAAAGGCAATCTCGGCCTGCGCGCCCACAGGGATTGCCGCATCCAGCCGGCTCTGCCCGCTATACCGCCCGTCCAGATAGAGCCGCATATACGGCGTCGGCAAAATAAGCCCGCCCGTGTCATTGGTGATACGGGCCATCATAAAGCCCGTTTCGTCATAAAGCGGCACCGCCCGCGCGCCGACCTCGGCCTCGGTCTCCTCGGTGCCCAAAAGGATGCTCAAACTGTCCGCCCGGTTGGCCACAGTCACAGGCTCGGGATACTCATATGTCACGGCCAGACCGTCATATGTCGACACCGCCACAAGTTCCTCCGCCAAAGTCACAAGCTCCGGCCCGCCCGCCGCGCGCGGCGCAAGTTGGCCCACCTCAAACGCCTTGCCCTCGCGCGCCAAGGCCATCTGCGGATCACCCACAGCGCGCGGCCAGCCATAAACCTCGCTCGGCGCAATCTGCCCGCTCGGGCGGACCGTAAAAAGTGTCAGCGCCACATCGCTCCAGTCCTCGCCCGTGCTCTGGCGGATCATCGCGCCCCGCTCGATCTGAAGCCGCCCCGCCGCCTGATCGAGCCGCATTTCATACGTCGGCACCCAACCGGCGTCATCATGCGCATAGGTCAGGGTCATCACCCCCTCAACCGCCGCCTGCGCGCGGGCCACAACGCTCAGTTGCACAGCCCCCTCCTCCTCGGTCCGAAGCGCCGCCAACGCCTGCTCGGCCGCCTCAAGCGCCACACGGGTTCCCGCCAAAGCGCGCTCCGCCGCCTCCGCACGCAGCCGCGCCTCAAAGCCGCTCTGCCGCGCCGCCAAAGTCTCCTCCCCGATCATCCCGACAAGATCGCGCAGCGCCCCGGCCTCAAGCCTGTCTCTTATACACATCT
>JAHBAN010000135.1 GCA_018500075.1 Flavobacteriia bacterium
AGATGTGTATAAGAGACAGGCAGATCGGCGGCCAGCTCTGCGAGCTTGAGCGCCATCTCTGTGGCCACAGCCATGTCCTGCACCGAAATCCACTCCAGCGGGCCGTGCAGGTTTTGCATTCCGGTGAAAATATTGGGGCAGGGCAGGCCCAGCTCGGTCAGGCGGGAGCCATCTGTGCCGCCGCGAATGGGGGCCGAGCGGGGCGTCAGGCCGATGGCGCGGGCGGCCTCCTCGGCCAGGGTGACGGGGGTCATGTCGGTTTCCAGCCAATAGCGCATATTGCGGTATTGGGGGGTGATTTCGCAGGTGAGCGTGGCGCGTGGCTCGGTGCTCTGGATGGTCTTGACCACGTTTTGCAGCAGGGCGCCTTTGGCGGCGAGGCCGTCACGCTCGAAATCCCGCAGGATAAAGCTGAGTCTGGCCTCGGCGGCATTGCCTGTCAGCTCGGTCGCCATCAGGAAGCCTTCGCGGCCTTGGGTTGTGTCCGGGGTGCTGTGGGTTTTGGGCAGGGTTTCGAGCACCCGCGCGGCGAGATGCAGCGCATTGACGAGCGTGCCATGGGCGGTGCCCGGGTGAATCGAGACGCCTTTTATGTCAACTTTTGCACCATCGGCGGAGAAGCTTTCATATTCGATTGTGCCGACCTCGCCGCCGTCAAAAGTATAGGCGAGATCTGCGGCGAGATCGCGTGGCAGATCGGGGTGCACCCCGCGGCCGATTTCTTCATCGGGGGTGAAGGCGAGGCGGAGTGTGCCATGTTTGATCTGCGGGTTGGCCAGCAGATGGCGTGCCGCTGTCATCAGGATGGCGACGCCGGCCTTGTCATCGGCGCCCAGAAGCGTGGTGCCGGAGGCTGTGATGATGTCATGGCCCTGTTTGCTGGCGAGATAGGGCGCGTTTGTCGGGGAGAGGGTCAGCTCGGGGGCATCGGGGAAGGAAATATCGCCGCCGTTGTAGCTCTTGTGCACCACGGGTTTGACGCCTTTGGCGGCGAACTGGGGGGCGGTGTCGACATGGGCCAAGAGGGCCAGCGTGGGCGTTTGTCTGTCTGTGGTGGCCGGAACCGTGGCCAGAACAGTGCCATAGTCGGTGAGGGTGATGTCGGTGGCGCCGATGTCTTGCAGCTCGGCCATCAGGAGGCGCTGCAGATCGAGCTGGATTTCGGTGCCCGGGCAGGGTTGGCTGTCGGCGTTTGACTGGCTGTCGATCTTGCAATAGCGGATCAGGCGGGCGGCGAGTTCTTCGGTAAAACTGGTGTTCATGGGGGTGTTCCGGTTTTTGGCTTCGGGGGCATGGTCTGCTCCAGGGCGGAGATGTTCAAGAGGGTTTCGGCTTTGCTGCGCAAAGCCGACCCGTCGGGGGCTCTGCCCCCGAACCCCCGGGATATTTCTGGAAAGAGGAAGGCGGTAAAGGGAAAGGCTGCGGGGCTTGGGGCAGGAGCGCGTGGCGCTAGAACTGATCGCCGCCGCCGTTTTGCTGCCAAGGCTTCACAAGGTTGCCAAAGCGGGTGAACTGGGCCTCAAAGCTCAGCTCGACCGTGCCGATCGGGCCGTGGCGCTGCTTGCCGATGATGACTTCGGCCTTGCCGTGCAGGCGGCTCATGCGCTCCTGCCACTCGGCCATTTTATCAAGCTCGTGATCGGAGGGCTTTTCGCGCTCGGCGTAATATTCTTCGCGGAAGACGAACATAACGACGTCGGCGTCTTGCTCGATCGAGCCTGATTCGCGCAGATCGGAGAGCTGCGGGCGTTTGTCTTCGCGGCTTTCGACCTGACGGGAGAGCTGGGAGAGCGCGATCACCGGGATTTGCAGCTCTTTGGCGATGGCTTTGAGGCCCATCGAGATTTCGCCGATTTCCTGCACCCGGTTTTCGGAGGTGCCGCGCACGAGCTGGAGATAGTCGACAATGATCAGATCCAGCCCGTGGGTGCGCTTGAGGCGGCGGGCGCGGGCGGCGAGCTGGGCAATCGGAATGGCGGCTGTGTCATCGATAAAGAGCGGGCAGGCCTCAAGCTCTTTGGCGGCATCAACAAAGCGGCGGAACTCGCTTTCGTCCATGTCGCCTTGACGGATCTTGTGGCTCGAGATTTCGGAGGCCTCGGCAAGAATACGGCCCGCGAGCTGTTCGGCGCTCATTTCAAGGGAGAAAAAGCCGACCACGCCGCCATCGACCGCGCCTTCGGAGCCGTCGGCGAGCTTGCCGCGCTTATAGGCTTTGGCGACGTTATAGGCGATGTTTGTGGCCAGCGAGGTTTTGCCCATCGAGGGGCGACCGGCCAGAATGAGAAGGTCGGATTTGTGCAAGCCGCCCAGCATCTTGTCCATGTCCATCAGGTCTGTGGCGATGCCGGCGAGGCCGCCTTCGCGCTGGTAGGCGGCGTTGGCGACATTAACTGCGTCTGTTACAGCCTTGAGAAAGCTCTGAAAACCGCTTTCAGTCTGGCCTTGCTCGGCGAGTTTGTATAGCTGCTGCTCGGCTTCGACGATCTGCTCTTTTGGCTCGGAGGCGACATCGACCCGCGCTGCCTTGGCGCTGATTTCCTGGCCCAGAGCGATCAGATCGCGGCGGATGGCGAGATCGTAGATCAGCTGGGCGTAATCGCGCACTGCAAAGGCCGAAATGGCCGCGCCGGCGAGGCGCGCAAGATAGGCCGGCCCGCCCAGCTCCTTGAGGCCGTCATCATCCTCAAAGAAGGCCTTGAGCGTGACGGGGGAGGCGAGATTGTTTTTGGCGATGCGCGCGGCGGCGGTTTCAAAGATGCGGGCATGGACCGGATCATAGAAGTGCTTGGGGGTGATGATGCTGGCGATTTTGTCATAGACATCATTGTTGGTCAGCAGCGCGCCGAGGAGCTGTTGTTCGGCCTCGATCGAATGGGGCACGGACTCAGGGGAGGAGACTTCTGCGGGCAGGGTCTGACCTGTGGCGTTGAATGCTGCGATTTCGTTCATGCCGTGTCAGTCCTTTGTTTGGCTGCTGTGGGAGGGTTCTACGGCAAGGGGGCGTGGAACGCACTCGGGAAATCTCTGTGGAGACTCGGTGGGATAAGCCTGTGGATAACTCTAATGGGCGCGCGGATCGCGCGGATAGTGTAGCACGGGGCGGGCGAACCACCAAATATGGGGATTGTGTGTGATTCTGCCGCGCCAGTGTCGCGGCAGGCTGTTGATAAGTTTTTCGCAGCCGCAGGGCTGTGGTGCGCAGTGAATGCGCACCCTACGCTTTGTGGGCCTCTTGCCAGGCGCGGGGGTCTTTCAGGAAGCGCTCGACTTCGGCCAGGGTGTCTTCGCTGAAGGCGGCCTGCGCGCGGGCTTCGGCCAGAACATCCCACCAGGTGCAGAGGTGATGCAGGGCAACGCCGTGATCCCCGAGGGTTTTTTCGGTTTCGGGGAAGATGTCGTAATAAAAAATCACCGCGGTATGGGCGCAGCTTGCCCCTGTCTCGCGGATCGCATCGACAAAGGAGAGCTTTGAGCCGCCGTCTGTTGTGAGGTCTTCCACCAAGAGGACGCGCTCGCCCTCGCGCATCGCCCCTTCAATGCGGGCGTTTTTGCCATAGCCTTTGGGCTTTTTGCGCACATAGGTCATCGGCAGGGCCATGCGCTCGGCGACAAGGGCGGCAAAGGGAATGCCTGCGGTTTCGCCACCGGCGATATTGTCAAAGGCTTCAAAGCCTGCGTTGCGCATCACTGTGACGGTGAGAAAATCCATCAGGGTGGCGCGGATCCGCGGGAAGCTGATCAGTTTGCGGCAGTCGATATAGCTGGGCGAGGGCAGGCCCGAGGCAAGGGTGTAGGGCGTTTCTGTGTTGAAATTGACAGCATTGATCTCGAGCAGCATACGGGCTGTGAGGCGGGCGATTTCATCAGAGGTGGGGTAGCTTGTCGGGATCATGATCGGGCCTTTGCGCTTGGGGCGGGGCAGGAGCCTCCGGCGGGGATATTTTTGGAAAGAAAAAGATTTAGGGGGCGGACCAGTAAATCGGGCGGCCCGGTGTGAAGACCGTGACCGGATCGGCGCCATTGGCGATTTGGGCGGGGAAGTGCACCGGGCTGTCCGAGCGTGTCAGGGTGAGGGTCTCGCTGTTGACGGGCAGGCCGTAAAAGGCGGGGCCATGGCGGGATGTGAAGCCCTCGAGGGCTGCGAGCGCGCCGGCGTCTTCGAAGGTCTGCGCAAGGCAGGCCAGCGCGACGGGGGCTGTGAAACAGCCTGCAGAGCAGCATTCGCTTTCTTTGGCGTGGGTCGGGTGCGGGGCGCTGTCTGTTCCCAGAAAGAAGCGCGCATCGCCCGAGGTTGCGGCGGCAAGAAGCGCGTCGCGGTGGTCGCGGCGCTTGAGGATCGGCAGGCAGTAGTAATGCGGGCGCATCCCGCCGACGAGCATATCATTGCGATCCAGCATGAGGTGCTGGACTGTCAGGGTTGCGCCGAGGTTTTCGGGGCTTGCGCGGACATAATCGACCCCGTCTTTGGTTGTGATATGTTCCATGATCACGCGCAGACCGGGCACGGCGCGGCGGATCGGGTCGAGCACACGGTCGATGAAGACGGCTTCGCGATCAAAAATATCGATGCTGCGGTCGGTCACCTCGCCATGCACGCAGAGCGGGCAGCCGATCTCGGCCATGCGCTCGAGCACCGGCTGAACTCTGGCGAAATCGGCGACGCCGGAGGCGGAATTGGTTGTGGCGCCGGCGGGGTAGAGCTTGACCGCTGTGATCAGCCCTGCCGCATAGGCGGCGGCGAGATCCTCGGGGTCTGTCTCTTCGGTGAGATAAAGGGTCATCAGCGGGGTGAAGTGCGCCCCCTCGGGCAGGGCGGCCTCGATCCGCGCTTTATAGGCCCGGGCATCGGCCCCTGTGACCACGGGGGGCACCAGATTGGGCATGATGATCGCGCGGGCGAAATGGCGCGTTGTTTCGGGCAAAACGGCTTTGAGCATTGCGCCGTCACGCAGGTGCAAATGCCAGTCATCGGGGCGGGCGAGGGTGAGCGTTTGTGTCATGGCTTGCCATTTACACAGATTGCGCGCCAAGGGCTAGGGGCTTTGGCGGGCGTCTGGGCTGCTGGTTTGGGCGGTGCTGTCCTCGGGGGTGGCGAGGCGGGTTTCCAGCCCTTTGAGGCGGCGCTCAAAAGCCGGCACGCCCTCCATGCGACTGGTCACGTTTTTGCACAGCGCATAGGCGAGCCGGGTGCGGCCCTTGTCATCGAGCGCGCGCAGCAGGTTGCGCAGGTATTGGCGGTCTTCGCGCCGGGCGCGGGCGAGACGGGCAAAGCCCAGCGGGGTCAGACGGCCCGCGCCCGCAAGGGCAATCAGGCGGGAGAGAATTTTCATATTGCGCAGGCTGAACTGCAGCGCGCCGCCCGCGTGGCGCAGCCGCAGTTTGTGCACATTGGGGCGGGTGAACAGCGCGGCGTGCATGGCGTCTTCTGTCTCTTCGGGGTCATAGACCAGAAAGACCTCCTCGGCGGCGTCGATCATATCGGGCGCATAGCCGTAGCGCGAGGAGAAGTCGCGGCGGCGCTGGTCCAGAAAGCGCTCGTCCCATTCGGCGACGCGCGGATCAAGGCTGGCTTGAGGCTGGAGGGCGAGCACGCGCGCGCCTGGCGCCGCAATCGAATAGGCGGCGGCGGCATAGCCACAGGCGCCTGCGCCATAAAACAGAACCGTGTCAAAGGATTCAAAGAAGCCGTCATCGCTCAGATCATCAAAATAGGCGTAAATCTCGCGTTCGCGAAACCACGACGGACCGTCCGACATCACCGTGAGGCAGGACCAGCCCAGCACTTTGGCCACCTCCCAGCCGAGCGGGTGGGCATTGGGCGAGATCCGCTGGATCGCCTCATAGCTTTCGAAGGTGACAAGCAGGGTTTCGCCGCCTGCGATATAGGAGGAAAAATGCTTTTTGCCCAAGGGGTGAAAATGGCCGTTGTCTTCGGAGACCTCGGCCAGCGCGCTCAGCCACGCGCGCTTGGACAGTCCGGCCAGCGAGCCTTGAAGTGTTTTTGCCAGATCCTGCATATCTCAATACCTTTTTCGCGGTTTTGGCCCGCGCTTGGACATGACCCTACCCCGGGAATAGGGCAGAAATGGGGAAGAGCCGTGCCAATTTGATGGGCCGTGCAGCCGCTCAGGGCGCCTCGGGGTCGGGCTTTGCCTGACCGGCGTGGCGGATCATCAGATTGGCCAGAGCCTGGGGCACAGGGCGCGAGGGCGGGGTCTGGAGCAGGCGGCCAAACAGCGCGCGATAAGGCTCAAGCGCGAGAAGCTGGGAAAAGCGCTTGTGACGCCATGCAACGGCCTTTTGGTGCAGGCGGGCGAGGCTGTCATCGGCGTGCAGCGCGGCCAGCTCGGCCTCAAACGCCGCCGAGAGGGCGAGGATGCTGGTGTCTTCGGCGGTGTTATAGTTGCGCTCGACCCAGTAATCGAGATCAAGCATCTGGTCGGCGTGGACGGCGCGGCCCCGGTCGGCCTTGACGACAAAAGCCTCCATGCTGCCAAGCGCATAGTGGTTGAGCTGCACGAGGGCATAATTGGAGCGCCCATAATTGGAAAAAATCCGGCGGGTTTTGAACGGCTCGCCAAGTGCGCGGCCCTCGCCGTCAAACCAGCGGCTGGCGGCGAGCCGCGGGGGGTCGGGCTGGGGGGGGGGGTGCACCCCGATTTTGCGATGGGTGCCGTCATTGCGATAGAGCGTCGGGAGCGTGGCGGCGCGCCACGGCCATGTCATGGCCACGGGGGGGGCGCGGGTGAACTGGCGGGTCACGGGCCTGTCC
>JAHBAN010000231.1 GCA_018500075.1 Flavobacteriia bacterium
CACTTGGAAGATCCGAAATGAACCTCGCCGCCATCCCCTTCCCCGATATCTCACCCGAGATTTTCTCCATCGAGATCGGGTCCCTGACTTTTGCCCTCAGGTGGTATGCGCTTGCCTATATTGCCGGATTGCTGCTGGGATGGCAGCTCTGTGTTCGGCTTATTCGAAACGTTGAGTTTTGGCGGGATCAAACTCCGCCTATGACATCTCTGCAGCTGGAACAGCTGCTGAATTGGGTTGTTGTGGGTGTAATTCTGGGTGGGCGGCTTGGTTTTGTGCTGTTCTATCAACCCGATTATTATCTGGCGCGGCCTTTGGAAATTCTCAAAGTGTGGCAAGGTGGAATGTCCTTCCACGGCGGTTTTTTGGGCGTATCGGTTGCGGCGCTGGTGTTCGCTTTGCGCAACCGGTTGGAAATTCTCGGTTTGGCAGATCTTCTAGCGCTTTCGGCCCCGATCGGCCTGCTTCTGGGGCGGGTCGCAAATTTCATAAACGCCGAACTTTGGGGGCGCCCGACCACCCTTCCCTGGGGCGTAGTCTTCCCGGGCGAGGCCGCCCAGTCTTGCGCCGGAGCAATAGGATTGTGTGCCCGGCACCCGTCTCAGATTTATGAAGCCGCGTTGGAGGGGTTGGTGTTGGGGGCGGTTCTACTGACCCTCGCCCTGCGTCGCAAATGGTTGCATAGCCCTGGTGCTCTGACCGGGATGTTCCTTGCGGGCTATGGCTCCGCACGCTTTCTGGTCGAGTTCGTCCGCCAACCCGATATGCAATTTGTTACGGAAGAAAACCCGATTGGTCATGCACTGCATTTCGGCACTGGGGGACTGACCATGGGGCAAATTCTCTCCCTGCCCATGATCCTGACCGGAGTCGCTCTGATCTGGTGGGTTCGATCGGACCGGGCCAACCGGAAGCCGAAAAAACATGTCGAAGTGGGTTGATCCTACCCCCACGGGAACCCCCACGCTTGTCGCATAGATTGGAGAAAACGATGTCAAATAAGACCGATCATCACCACGATCACCAGCATCATGACGCGGATCCAGAAGGGCATTCCGACATGGTGTTGAAAGCTGTTGACCCTGTCTGCGGTATGAGCGTGGAGGTCACGCAGGACACGCTCTCTAAGGATCAGGAGGGGGAAACCTACTACTTCTGCTCGGACCGGTGTCTTACCCAGTTCAAAACCGACCCCTGGCTTTACGCGTTCAGCGGCGGCGCGGATGGCAGGATGCATGAAGGCGCGCCTGGTGCTTCAACCACTCCGGTCGCTCCGGGCACAAAATGGACCTGTCCGATGCATCCGGAAATCATCCGAGATGAACCCGGATCCTGCCCGATCTGCGGGATGGCCTTGGAAACCGTTTTGCCCTCGGACGAACAAAACGAAGAATTGACTGATTTCACCCGTCGCATGTGGGTCAGTTCCGCTGCGGCGGTACCTCTGGTCGTTCTCACGATGGGCGAACTTGTCGGATTGCCCGTGCGGGATTGGCTCGGCCATCAGCTGGCAACATATGTCGAGTTCCTGATTGCCACCCCAATTATCCTTTGGGCGGCGCAACCGTTCTTTGCCCGAGGTGTTGAATCGGTACGAAACCGGTCACCGAATATGTGGACCTTGATCGCGCTTGGGGTTGGGGCAGCCTATGTTTACTCCCTATTCGCTACATTCCTGCCAAACCTGTTCCCTGACCAGTACAGAACTAAAGGTGGGGTCGGCACCTATTACGAGGCCGCTGTTGTCATCATCGCGCTTGTTTTTGTCGGTCAGGTCCTGGAACTTCGCGCGCGCGAACGCACCGGGGATGCGATCCGTGCTCTGCTCGATTTGGCACCAAAAATGGCGCGGGTCATTCTGCCCGATGGACTGGAGCGGGATGTGCCTCTTGAGCAGGTCGTTGTCGGAGATTTACTGCGGGTTCGGCCGGGTGACAGCATTCCGGTCGACGCGACCGTGATCGAGGGCCATTCATCGATTGATGAAAGCATGATCACTGGCGAGCCAGTGCCGGTTGAAAAGACAGAAGGTGACCGGGTGACCGGCGGCACAATTAACAAGAATGGATCTCTTGCCGTCCGCGCAACCCAGGTAGGCGCTGATACAGTCTTGTCACAAATTGTCGAAATGGTTGCGGGTGCCCGTCGTTCGCGCGCGCCAATTCAGGGCCTTGCTGACCGCGTGTCATCTGTATTCGTGCCGACTGTCGTGTTGATCGCTATCGTTGCATTTGTCTCCTGGGTGGTCCTGGGCCCTGAGCCGGCACTTGCCTTCGCTATCGCGGCGGCCGTGTCGGTTCTGATCATCGCCTGCCCCTGTGCGCTTGGCCTGGCAACTCCGATATCGATCACCACAGCGGCTGGGCGGGGCGCGCAAGCCGGAGTTCTGATCAAGGATGCGGAAGCGCTTGAGCGTATGGCGCGTGTGGATACGATTATCGTGGACAAAACAGGCACTCTAACCCTTGGCAAGCCCGAGCTGACCAATGTCGTGGCCTTTTCCGATCTCACGAGTGACACCGTTCTCAAGCTCGCAGCAGCACTCGAGTTGGGATCAGAGCACCCGTTGGCAGAGGCGATCGTCGAAGGGGCGCGGAGTCGAGGAATTACCTTGCCCAAAGCCGACAGCTTTGAAGCCGTGACTGGCAAAGGTGTTCAAGGCACCATCGCAGGTCAAACCGTTGCGCTTGGGAATACCGCAATGATGCAACTCTTGAGTATCGAAACCTCGGGGATTGAAGACTCCATGGATGCCCTGCGCATGGAAGGTAAGACGGCAATGTTTGTCGCCCTGGACGGCGCACTTGCAGGGGTTGTCGCGGTTGCCGATCCCATCAAGCCGACGACGGCCGGAGCCATTCGTGACCTGCACGATTTGGGGCTCAAGGTGATCATGGCAACAGGTGACAACCAACGAACCGCCGAAGCCGTCGCCGGCTCACTGGGTATTGATGATGTTCGCGCTGGTGTTCTGCCCGAAGACAAGAAAGCGCTGGTGGAAGAACTACACGCCCGTGGACATCGGGTGGCGATGGCCGGCGACGGGGTCAACGACGCGCCTGCATTGGCGGCAGCCGATGTGGGGATCGCTATGGGGACCGGAGCTGATGTCGCGGTGGAAAGTGCCGGTATCACACTGCTGGGCGGGGATCTTGTCGGTATCGTACGGGCACGCAAATTGGCCAAGGCGACACTGCGCAATATCAAGCAGAACCTGTTCTTCGCCTTTGCCTACAATGCGGCGGGCGTGCCGATAGCGGCAGGTGTCCTTTATCCGCTGCTCGGCATTTTGTTGTCGCCAATGATCGCTGCAGCCGCAATGAGCTTGTCTTCGGTCTCGGTGATATCCAACGCGCTGCGCTTGCGTCGCGTCAAACTCTGATCCGCAAAAAAGGGGGCTAGCCATGGCAAACGGGCATCAAGGGCATATGCCTTCCAGCGGGCGGGCTTTGGTGATTTCAGCTTGGCTGACGGGCGTGTATTTCGTCATTGAACTTGGAATTGGCCTTTGGACGGGCTCAATCGCCGTAATCTCGGACGCGTTTCATACCTTCTCAGCCCATATATACGTTTACACTCTTTTATGTTTCTAAACATACACTTCCATAGGCTTGTTGGTCCGCCCTGCCGTACCGTTGTGGTGAAGAGCGGGACATGCGGCAGTTGCGCGATGACACACATCTGAGACTGAACGGCGAGGTGCGGATGTATCGTCGTGAGCGCAGCCTTTGGGTCTCAAGGTCGTTCGCTAATAACCACCAAGCCCATGAGCACGCGTTCGCGCGGATGTGCGCGCGTGCTTAAATTAGGGAAAAAGACAAGTCACTGACACCGCTGGATAGCGTAGCTCTACGTCATTTTGTCTCGCTGGTTGTCTCGCTAAAAAACAAAGGGCTCAGCGCAAATAGCGCTAAGCCCTTGATTTAATGGTGAGCCGTGATGGGTTCGAACCATCGACCTACTGATTAAAAGTCAGTTGCTCTACCAACTGAGCTAACGGCCCACTAGGCGGCCTATCTAGAAAGAGAGAGGGGGGCGGTCAACCCCGAAAATCGCGGAAAGTGAGGCTGATACTGGATTATATTGCGGCGGCGGCGTATATGCGGCCTATGAACACGCGCGAGACACATATTCCCTTCATGAAAATGCACGGGCTGGGCAATGATTTTGTCATTATCGACTCGCGCGGCGCGGGGGGGCGCGTTGATTCTGCGCTTGCCCGCGCGATGGGCGACAGGCACCGCGGCGTCGGCTTTGACCAGCTCGCCGAGCTGACGGACTCGCCCACAGCAGATCTGCATCTGCGCTTCTGGAATTCCGACGGCTCCACGGCCGGGGCCTGTGGCAATGCCACGCGCTGCATTGCCCGCCATATTCTCGTCCAGACAGGCAAAACCAGCCTGCATATCACAACAGAACGCGGCGATCTCTTTGCCCATGACGCAGGCGAGGGCCTCACCTCGGTTAATATGGGCGCGCCACTGCTGAATTGGGACGAGATTCCGCTCGCCGAAGCTATGGACACTCTGGCCTTGCCGATTGAGGGCGCGCCGACAGCCACGAGCATGGGCAATCCGCATTGCACCTTCTTTGTCGAGGATGCCGAGGCCGTCGCCGTCACAGACCTCGGCCCTGTCTATGAACATCACCCGCTCTTTCCCGCCCGCACCAATGTCCAATGGGCCAGCCTTGTCGGCCCCGATCATATCAGAATGCGGGTCTGGGAGCGCGGCGCAGGGCTGACCGAGGCCTCCGGCACATCATCCTGCGCCACGGTTGTGGCCGCTGCCCGGCGCGGTCTTCTGAGCGGGCGCAAGGCCCGCGTTGATCTTGACGGCGGGACGCTTTTCATTGACTGGCGCGACGATGGCGTCTGGATGACAGGGCCGACGGCCCATGTTTTTGACGGTCAGTGGCGTCTGACATGAGCGCGCCCAAGTTTACGACCCTGGGCTGCCGTCTCAACGCCTATGAGAGCGAGGCCATGCGCGAGCTGGCCGCAGCGGCGGGCCTGAGCAATGTGCAGGTGGTCAATACCTGCGCCGTCACAGCCGAGGCCGTGCGCAAAGCCAAAAAGGAGATCCGCAGGCTCGCCCGCGAAACACCGGATGCACCCATCATCGTCACAGGCTGCGCCGCCCAGACCGAGCCGGAGACATTCGCGGCCATGGCCGAAGTCACCCGCGTGATCGGCAATCACGAGAAAATGCAGCCCGACACATGGCAGAGCCTCGCGCCCGACCTGATTGGCGAGACAGAAAAAGTCATCGTCAATGATATCATGTCCGTGACAGAGACAGCCGGCCATATGATCGACGGCTTCGGCAGCCGCTCGCGCGCCTATGTGCAGGTCCAGAACGGCTGCGATCACCGCTGCACCTTCTGCATCATTCCTTATGGCCGGGGCAACTCTCGCTCTGTGCCAGCGGGTGTTGTTGTCGAGCAGATCAAGCGCCTCGTCGGGCGCGGCTTTAACGAGGTTGTGCTCACAGGGGTTGATCTGACAAGCTGGGGCGCCGACCTGCCCGCAAGCCCGCGCTTTGGCGATCTGGTGATGCGGATCCTAAAGCTCGTGCCCGACTTGCCGCGCCTGCGGATTTCCTCGATCGACTCTATCGAAGCCGATGACAACCTGATGCAAGCGATCGCCACAGAGCCGCGTCTCATGCCGCATCTCCACCTGAGTTTGCAGCATGGCGACGATCTCATTCTCAAGCGCATGAAGCGGCGGCACCTGCGCGATGATGCGATCCGCTTTACCGAAGAGGCGCTTGCGCTGCGCCCTGACATGACCTTCGGTGCCGATATCATCGCCGGATTCCCCACCGAGACAGAGGCGCATTTTGCGAACTCGCTCAAGCTGGTCGACGACTGCCAGCTCACCTGGCTCCATGTCTTCCCCTATTCCGCCCGCGAAGGCACGCCCGCCGCGCGGATGCCTGCGGTCCAAGGCCAAGCCATCAAGGCGCGCGCCGCCGCCCTGCGCGCCGCAGGCGAGCGCCGTGTTGCCACCCATCTCGCCGCTCAACAGGGCCGCCAGCATTCGATCCTGATGGAAAACGCCCATATGGGCCGCACCGAGCAGTTCACAGAGGTGCGCTTTGAAGCGCCCCAAACCGAAGGCGCGCTTGTCAACGGTCGCATCACAGGCCAGGACGGAGCCGTGCTTCTCGCCGAGGCGCTCTGATGCCGCCTGTCCTCTGGTCGTTCCGCCGCTGCCCCTATGCCATGCGCGCGCGCCTCGGCCTCGCCGCCGCAGGACAGCCCGTCCACCTGCGCGAAATCCTGCTGCGTGACAAGCCCGCCGCCTTCCTCGCCGCCTCAAAGAGCGCCACCGTGCCCTGCCTTGATCTGGGCACAGAACAGATCGACGAAAGCCTTGATATCATGCTCTGGGCGCTCGCGCAGAACGACCCCGAGGCGCTGCTCGATATGCCCCCGCTCGGCCATGAGCTGATCGCCGAATGCGACGGCCCCTTCAAACAGGCGCTCGACCGCAGCAAATACGCCACCCGCTATCCAGACAGCGATCCGCAGGATGCACGCAGCAAGGCCAGCGCCTTTATTGCAAAGCTCGAAGCCCAGATCGGCGCAGGCCCGTGGCTTTTCGGCACGGCTCCCAAACTGGCCGATCTGGCGATCTTGCCGTTCGTGCGCCAGTTTGCCCATATTGACCAAACATGGTTTGCCGCACAGCCCTGGCCTGCGGTGCAAGGCTGGCTCGCCGCGTTCAAAGCCGCGCCCCGCTTTGCCGCGATCATGCAAAAATACCCGCCGTGGCAGCCTCCCGAGGCAGGTCACCCCTTTCCCGAAAGCTGACAAATGCATCCCAATCCCGCCTTCCGGACCGCCGAAACCGTAGAAAACCTCGCCTTTGCCCGCGCCCAGAGCTTTGGCCTGCTGTCCCTGAGCACCGAGGGCGCCCCGCTCGTCAGCCATATCCCGTTTCAGCTCTCCCAAGACGGCACGCAGGCCGAGTTGCACCTCGTGCGCTCCACCGAGATCACCCGCGCCCTCACAGCGCCCGCCCCCGCGCGCCTCATCATTCAAGGCCCCCATAGCTATATCTCGCCCGACTGGTATGGCCTCCCCGATCAGGTCCCGACATGGAACTATGTGGCCGTGCATCTCACAGGTACGCTCGAGCGCCTGCCCGACACAGCGCTTGAGGGCGTGCTGGCGCGCCTCTCGGCCCAGTTCGAAGCCCGCCTCGCGCCCAAACCCGCGTGGCGCATGGACAAGATGACCCCCGATGTGCTGGCCAAAATGATGCGCCAGATCGTGCCCTTCCGCCTCACCATCGAGACAGTCGAAGGCACTTGGAAGCTCGGCCAGAACAAGCCTGACGCCGCGCGCCTCGGTGGTGCGGATGGCGCGGCAGAAGCTGGCCTCGGCCTTGAGACCGCAGCCCTCGCCGCACTGATGCGCACCCCCCCTGCCTGACGCTAGACAGCACCGCCCTTGGCCCCTAACGTGAGCGCCGAACAAGACCCGCGAACAGGATCAGACCCCATGCAACTCATTTCCTCACAAGCCTCTCCCTTCGTGCGCAAGGTGCACGTCGTCCTCGCCGAAACAGGCCAGTCCCAGGAGGTTGAGGTGATCGAGGCCATGACAACCCCGATCAATACCCCCGATCACGTCCGCGCCGCCAATCCGACAGGCAAGATCCCCGCGCTGATCCGCCCCGACGGCCCCGCCTTGCACGACAGCCGCGTGATCACCCGCTTTCTGGACGCCCGCGCCGGCGGCACGCTCTATCCTGAAGCCCGGATCTGGGAGGTGCTCACCCTCGAGAGCCTGGCCGACGCCATCATGGACGCCGCCGTGCTGATCACCTACGAGGGCCGCGTGCGCCCGCAAGAGCAGCAGTCAGATGTCTGGAAAAACGCCCAATGGGGCAAAATTCGCGGCGCGCTCGAGGCGATCAACACCCGCTGGATGAGCCACCTCGCCGGCCCGTTTGACGCAAGCCATATCGCCGTTGGTTGCGCCCTTGGCTATCTTGATTTTCGCCATGACGCGCGCGGCTGGCGTGCGGGCGTCGACGCGCTCGCCGCATGGAACGAAAGCTTTCAGACACGCGACAGCATGAAAGCCACCGCACCCGCCTAAACCGCCTCCACAGGCTGGCGCAAAACGGTCCTGAGCTTCTCGGGCACAACGCGTCGCGGGTCGCTCAGGTAAATTTCGTGGTGCACACCGCGCGGCTTGAGGCCCTGCGCGGGCATAAAGTCGTCGTGCATCCGCGCAATCACCGGCGCCTCGTCTTCATAAGGCCCGATGTGCATAATCTGCACAGACAGCCCCTCATGAAACGACGCCAGCCCCAAGCTGTCAGGCCGCGCGCCCAATTTGGCCTCGGCCTTGGCAGCCGCCTCTTCAAACAGGCGCGCTTCCACCCAGTGCGGCACCGCCAACATCATACGCCACTGCCACCTGTCGCGCCGGCCTGCGCTAAAGTCGGTCCAGTCCTGCGACCACCAAAGCCCCTCCAGCGGAGGCGCAACAAAATCTTTGCCATAGTGCTTCTTTGCCATGAATTTCATCGGATAAACCACCGAATAAAGCCACTGCACCGCATCCGAAAAAGCCGCCCCCTCGGGCGCGCCCTGCCCCTCTACACTGACAAATTGCATCTCGGGCAGATCAACAATCGAAAACGCTTTGGCCGAAGGCTGGTAAAACGCCTTCATGTCTTTCTTCAGATCAGTCTTTTCCATAGGATTACTCCTGTTTTGCCGCCGGTCTCTGCGCCGATACCAGCCTATATCATGGGCGCAGCGCCTCAAACGGCAAAAACGGCGAAATAAGCCGGTGGCCGGTGCCGCGCCCGCGCTCTTGGCGGGGCTGGTGCAAGGCCCAAGCGCCTCCCGCCGCGCCGGCGGCGGGCGGTGATCAGAGGCGCAATCAGGCGGCGCACCCCTGCCACAGCCATCAAAAACAGCGCCCCAAGGCCCCTTGGGTCAAGGCTTTAGACCGCGACAGAACGTATCTGTAACCAATCTAAGCTAGACCTGCGCGAAAAGCAGGTTTAAGAACCCCCGCAAGAGGCTGCAGGAATCTGCGGTCCGTATCCCGTATAGGCACTCACGCCTGAGAAAAATGGAGAATGCTCGTGTCCAACGCAGAAGATCACGAAGGCACACGTAGAGACTTTATCTACTATGCCACCGCTGGTGCTGGTGCTGTCGCCGCAGGCGCTGCTGTCTGGCCCATGGTCAACCAGATGAACCCATCCGCCGATGTTCAGGCTATGTCGTCTATTCGCGTCGACACATCCGGTATCGAAATCGGCACACAGCTCACTGTGAAGTGGCTGGGCAAGCCTGTGTTCATCCGCCGCCGCACCGCCGAAGAGATCGAGGCCGCCCGCGCCGTGACACTGGACGAGCTGACAATCGACCAGACCTCCCAGAACAAAAACAACTTTGACGCAGACGCAAGCGACGAAAACCGCGCGCTCTCCGAAGATGGCGAATGGCTGGTGATGATCGGCGTCTGTACACACCTCGGCTGCGTGCCGATCGGTGACGGCGCCGGCGATTACGGCGGGTGGTTCTGCCCGTGCCACGGCTCCCACTACGATACATCAGGCCGTATCCGCAAAGGTCCGGCCCCTCTCAATCTTCTCGTTCCAGTCGCCGCCTTTGAGGGCGACGAACTGATCCTCGGATAAGGAAGCGCGCAATGTCTGGTATTCCACACGACCATTACGAGCCATCAACAGATGGCGCAAAATGGCTTCACAAGCGCCTGCCCATCGTAGGCCTGCTTTATGACACCCTGATGATCCCGACCCCCAAAAACCTGAACTGGTGGTGGATCTGGGGCATCGTTCTGGCCTTCTGCCTTGCCTTGCAGATCGTCACAGGCATCATCCTCGCGATGCACTACACGCCTCATGTCGACATGGCCTTCGCCTCTGTCGAGCACATCATGCGCAACGTAAACGGCGGCCACTTCCTGCGCTATCTGCACATGAACGGCGCGTCGCTCTTCTTCTTTGCGGTCTATATCCATATTTTCCGCGGCCTCTACTACGGCTCCTACAAGGCGCCACGTGAGGTGACATGGATCGTCGGTATGCTGATCTTCGTTCTGATGATGGCGACAGGCTTCATGGGCTATGTTCTGCCATGGGGGCAAATGTCCTTCTGGGGCGCCACCGTGATCACCGGCCTCTTCGGCGCGATCCCCTTTGTGGGCGAAACGCTGCAGACATGGCTTCTGGGCGGACCGGCCGTTGACAACGCAACGCTCAACCGCTTCTTCTCGCTGCACTATTTGCTGCCCTTCGTGATCGCCGCGCTCGTCGTTGTTCACATCTGGGCCTTCCACACCACAGGCAACAACAACCCCACAGGTGTTGACGTGCGCCGCGAGTCCAAAGCCGAAGCCGAGAAAGACACGCTTCCGTTCTGGCCCTATTTCGTCATCAAGGACCTCTTCGCTCTTGCGGTGATCCTGATGGTTTTCTGGGCGATCGTCGGCTTCATGCCAAACTACCTCGGCCACCCCGACAACTACATCGAAGCCAACGCGCTTGTGACCCCTGCGCATATCGTCCCCGAATGGTATTTCCTGCCGTTCTACGCGATCCTGCGGGCCTTTACCTCCGAAGTCTGGATCGTCATCGCGGCCAACTGGATCACCGGCGGCATCATCACAGCGAAGTTCTTCGGCGTTCTGGCCATGTTCGGCGCGATCATCGTGATGGCCCTCGTGCCATGGCTTGACACATCCCGCGTGCGCTCGGGCCGCTACCGCCCCATGTTCAAATGGTGGTTCTGGCTTCTGGTTGTCGACTTCATCATCCTGATGTGGCTCGGAGCCATGCCCGCCGAGGAGCCATATGCGACATGGTCGCTCATCGCCTCGGCCTATTGGTTCGGTTATTTCCTCGTCATCCTGCCGCTTCTGGGCGTGATCGAGAAGCCACTGCCAATGCCGAACACAATCGAAGAAGACTTCGAAGCCCACTATGGCGCCAAAAGCGCCACACCGGCCGAATAAGAAAGGACAAGGGACCAATGTTTAAGAAACTTGCACTCTCCGCAGTCGCAGCCCTCGCCCTCTCAACGGGCGGTGCGCTCGCCGCGGGCGGAGCGGGCCACATCGAAGATGTGGACTTCTCCTTCGAAGGACCGTTTGGCGCCTTCGATCAAAACCAGCTGCAGCGCGGCCTTCAGGTCTATACCGAAGTCTGCGCCGCCTGCCACGGCCTCCAATATGTGCCCCTGCGCACATTGGGCGACGAGGGCGGCCCACATTTCTCGGATGCAGAAGTGCGCGCCTATTCGTCGAACTTCTCCGTCTATGATGCCGAGCTGGACGAGGACCGCGACGCGATCCCGACCGACCACTTCCCCGGATCGGCTCTGGAAAACGCGCCTGACCTGTCTCTGATGGCCAAAAAGCGCGCCGGCTTCCACGGCCCCTACGGCTCGGGCATGAACCAGCTCTTCAAAGGCATGGGCGGACCCGAGTATATCTACTCGATCCTCACCGGCTATACCGGCGAAGAAAAGGAAGAGAACGGCACCGTGTTTTACGAAAACACCGCCTTCCCGGGCGGCTGGATCGCCATGGCACCGCCGCTCTATGAAGACCAGCTTGCCTATAACGACGGCCACAGCAACTCCGAGCACCACGTTGCCGAAGATGTGTCGGCCTTCCTGATGTGGACAGCCGAACCCAAGATGATGGCGCGCAAGCAAACCGGCTTCATCGGCGTTCTGATGCTGGCGATTCTGGCCTCGTTGCTCTACCTGACCAACAAACGCCTCTGGGCCCCTCACAAGCCCAAGAAAGACTAAGCGTCTGGCGCGTCTGGCGCGTCTGGCGCAGCACGCGCCGGCGCAGAGCCGTTTGAAAACAGCCCCCCGCTTTGTAAAGGCGGGGGGTTTTCTTTTGTGGGCTGGGCGGGTCTTGCGGTTCTGGGATCTTTTGAGGGTTTGCGCGGCCTTCGGCATCGCGGGGGGGCGGGGGGGGGGGGGGGGGCCAGGG
>JAHBAN010000088.1 GCA_018500075.1 Flavobacteriia bacterium
CGGCCAGCGCGCTGATGATGCCCGACAGGATCAAGGCCCAAACCGAATGCAACAGATAGGCCAGCACAATCGCCGAGATCACCCCGATCAGCTGGCTCGCCATATCAATCGCCGTCACACGGCCAAGGCGCAAATGTCTGTTGGCTTCCAGATAGCGGGTCGTGTTGAACCCGCTGATCACCAGCGTGAGCGCGGCGACGGGCAGCATATAGACCAGTTCGGGCAGCTCATAGAGCAGCGCCGCAGGCCATGCCAACAGGCAGGCCACCAGCCACAACAGCCCCCCGCGCAGAGCTTGAATGGTCCAAGCGGTGTCGAGAAAGTCGCGCTCGTCGCCCCGTTTGGACTGTAAAATAGACGGGCTAACCCCCACATCCGAAAACATATTGAGACCCATCAGAAAGACGGTGATCAGCGCCATCAGGCCGAAAGCCTCCGGAAACAGAAGCCGGGTCAGAACCAGATTGGACAGAAGCCGCATGGCCTGGGACCAGCCAAAGCCAAACACCGTCAGCCCGGCCCCGCGCAGCGCGCGGGCGGTCAAACTATCGCCTGTCATGAGGCGCGGCAAAAGGCTCATCGGCCCCGGCTCCAGTCTTTTGGCGCCGGTCCAAGGCGGGTGAGCAGCGCAACAGCGCCATAGACCACAAAGCCGACAGGCTCGCGCAGCGCCAAGACCGCAATCGCGACCCATCCGAGACGCGGCTTGTCGTCATTGGCCGCCAGCTCAGGAAAGCGCGCCGCAATCTCGGCCACACCGGCGTTCTGGCGTTTGCGCACGCGCACCAAACGGCCAAAGCCTTCGACCAGCGGCCAGACATAGGCGCTGTTGAGTTTGAGGCGCTCGCAGGGCGCAAAGCTCAGACGCACAAAGGTATCATCGGAGATAATATCGGGAAATTGGCCCCAGCGCCGGCGGCCCGCCGCACTCACGCCAAACAGGCCACAGCCCGGCACACCCTTTGTCATAAAGGGCACACGGGCATAGAGCCGCGCATAGGCGCGGGTGGCAAAGCTGGCGGGCGGCGCGATCTGGCACAGCCCGCTGGCATAGACGGGCTTGTCGGTCTGAAGCACACGTGCGAGCTGGTCCAGCAGCGGCTTGCCAAGGCGCACATCGGCGTCAAGATAGGCGCGCGCACGATGGCGCGCCACAGCCTCACCTGCGTTGAGCGCGGCCATTTTGCCGCCTTCGGGCCGCTCGAGCACCTCAAAATCCCAGCCCATCCGCTTGAAGTGAGGGGCATAGCCACGGGCGATCTCGGCTGTGGCATCGGTGCAGCCATTGGCGATAACAATCACCTCGATCGGCATCGGCACCGGAATGGAGCCAGAGCCATAGCCCGGCTTGGGCGAGGAGCCGAGCAAGGTCTCAAGGCACGCGCCGATCTCTTCAGCCTCATTGCACGCCGGCAGGATCACGGACAGGCCCGCCATTTAACACAGCCCCGTTAAGGTCGGTCGATTTGAAGGGTTGCAGCACCAGCAGGGCGCGGTGCACACTCTCGATTGTATTTGAAGCGTATTTGCGCTGATCCCTGTTCTGATTCTGCTGACGAGAAAGCGGCGCGTTTTGCAAAACATCTCACAAGTTCCTGAAAAAATTGGCATCCTCATACCCCAGTTTCCGGGCCAAACCCATATTTTCTTTTGGCGTGAAATCCTTGAACTACAAAATATGGGCGTGAATGTGACGCTTTTTAGCACCGTTTCGCCGCCTGCGGGGCTGATATCGCACAGCTGGTCTGAGGCGGCCATGGCGCGCACCACCTATCTTGTCGACACCAGCCCTGTGAATGCGGCGCTGGCGCTTATGCGCTGTCCTTGGGGCGCGCTCCGGCGGGATCTGGGCCGCGAGCCGCGCGAATTTCTCAAAGATATTCTGCTCAGTCTTCCGGCGGCGCGCCGTCTTGCGCGCGCTTGCAGGCGCGCCGGCATCACGCATATTCACGCCCATTCCGCACGCCGCGCCGCAACGATCTGCGCTTTGGCAAAGCTCATCTGGGGGCTGGAGTATTCGCTCACCTTGCACGGCCCGATGTCTGATTATGGTCCGGGTCAGGGCTTCAAATGGCGACACGCGCGTTTTGGCACGGTCATCACCCAGAAGCTGCGCCGCGAGCTTGAGGCGACGATTGGCCCCGATCTACCCGAGCGGCTCTTTGTGCAGCCCATGGGGGTGGACCCTGACGAGATGTCCCGCGAGACGCCCTATCAACCGCCCATGGCGGGGGAGCCGCTCAGGCTTTTTTCCTGTGGGCGGCTCAATATTGTGAAGGGCCATCAAGACCTGATGGAGGCCGTCAAGCGTCTGCGGGATCGCGGCATAGACGCAAAGCTTGACATCGCGGGGCAGGATGACGCGGGCGGCAGCGGCTATTACAGCACATTGTGCCAGACCCGGGACAGGCTTGGTCTGCAAGACCATGTGACCCTGCTTGGCGCCATCGATGCGGCCGCCGTGCGCCAAAAGCTGCTGGAGGCGCATATTTTTGTCCTCGCGAGCTGGCATGAGCCTTTGGGCGTGGCCTATATGGAGGCGATGAGCTGTGCTGTCCCCACGATTGGCACCGATGCGGGCGGTGTGCCCGAGCTGATCCGCGACGGCGAAAACGGCTGCCTTGTGCCCCCGCAAGACCCCGAAGCGCTCGCCACTGCGATCGCCAGCTTGGCGGCCAACCCGCAAAAGCTTATCGCGCTCTCCGCCGCCGGGCGCGACACAATCGTGCAAAGCTTTTCCTCGCGGCGGGGCGCCGAAACCCTGATCAACGGGTTCACCGCCACGGCGCTATGATCCAGATCACCGGATCACTCGGTCACTGAATCACCAACCGGTATTTGCGCGTTGGCTCCGCGGTGAAATACAGCATTTCAACCTCACGCAGAAAGCTCAGATCCCGCCCGCGCTGCGCATAGATCAATCCGGCTTTGGCAAAAAACTGATACTCCTCGGAGCGCCCCGGAAGCTCGACACTGTCGCGCCCCGCGCCGCCATGAAACCTGTCACTGCCCCCGCCCGACAGCATATAGTCGTCTCCCGGCCCGCCCACGAGCGCATCTTCCTCGGGCGTTCCGATCAGCCGGTCCGGCCCCTGCCCGCCATAAAGCGTGACCCCGTTGAGAAAGGTGCCCGCCGCGCGCGGCGGCAGATCAGGCGCGATGGCATTGGCCGCCATCAAGGCGTCCCAGCGCGGATTGTCATCCTGCAAATGGCGCAGCGCGCCCCAGCTTCCGTATTTGGTTGCGGGGGCGACATCGACAAAGGCGTTGAACAGCTGCCCCCCGACCTTGCGCCAGCGCCGCAACAGCTCGTCATAGAGCTTGCCCACTTCGTCATGATAGTTGAAGGCGGTGAAAAAAGAGACCAGCGCCTCATCATTGATCGCCTCCCCGTGAGGTGTGACATGGGTGCCGCCTTCATACATCACAAGCCTCATGCCCAGCGCGCGGGCGCGCTCGCTATGATAGGGCCAGAATGTCTCGGTCAGCTCCTGAAAAGACCCCTGCCAGAGCAGCTCGGCCACTTCGGGGTAGGCCAGATCAAATTTCACAGATGCGATCTCCGCCTCAAGCGCCTTGCGCTGCAACCCCATCTTGCGCCCGGCCGCCTCGGCTTTGGCGACAGACTTCGCCACGCTTTGGCGCACTTGGGGCAAGCCCTCCTCCTCCAGCCCGAGATCAAAGCCGAAATAGCCCGAGACCGCATAGGCATCAAAGCTGTCTTTCGGCGCGGCCCGCCCCTCGGCCACCGCCAAAGGCGCTTCAAGAAACGGCTCTTCCAGCCCAATCCAGCCGGTATGCACCCCCATCACACGCACCAGACGCTCCGGGCGCTCCGCCCCGTAGACATCGCTCCAGACAGACATGACTTCGGCCGCTCTCAGGCCGGCAAACTGCATCCAGCCATCGCCCTCCACAGCCCAGCGCTGTCGGGCCTGTTCTACGGCCCATTCGGTCTGGGGAAAGATATGGTTCCACAGCTCGTTGGAATACTCGACATAGGTTTTCAGCCGCGGATCCAGCGTTGCGCGGGTCAGCTCGGCAAACTGGCGCATATAGGCGTCATCTGCGGCATGGGGCATACAAACCCAGGGATCAGCGCCCACTTGGTTGGACAGATCAATGATCACTTCGGCAGGCACCCCACGCCAGGCATAGGAAAAATTCGCCTCCCGCGGGCGCCCCTCCCAGGTTTTCACAGGCGAGCCATTGGTCAACATCCAGTCCATAAACCTGAGCGAGCGCGCATTCTGGATACGGGCGATCCAGGCGGGGTTGAACACCGCCCCCGTCTCATAAAGCGGGATATGGTCTTCGCGCAGAATTTCGATATCGCGGATATAGTTTCCTGTGCGGTTCGGGTCTGTGCTCTCGATCCCCACAGCAACAAGCCCCTCGCCGGGACTGTATGTCAGCCAGATTTCATTTTCACGCTCGCTTGTGCGCGCGGTTTGTCCGCGCCCTGTTATGGTGAGCTTGCCCTCGCCTTTCCAGCGGATCCGGTAGCGCGCGGCCATGTCTGTTGCGGCTTCGGGCTGATCGGTCAGAACAAAGCTCTCGAGCTTGCTGGCCTCGGCGGGCAGGCGCGTCGGATAGCCATAGGCGTCCAGCAGGCCGCGCTGCGCCAGGTCTTCCATCTGGATCGCGCCCCATTGATCCCCCACATGACCGACCCAGGGCCGCGCCGTCTTCATGATGTTGAGAAACGGATGCTGCGTCGACCAATCCGAGACCCCATCAAGTCCGAAGGCGAGAGACGGATTCTCGATCTGCCCCGGCGGGGCGGCAAACGCAGCGGGCGCCAAAAGCGGCGCGGGCTGCGGCCCGGTACGCGTCGAGGCCGCCGGCACTGTCGCGGCCGAAAGCGCAAAGATACGCGCCGATATTGCGTCAAACTGGTCGCGCAAGAGCGGGTGCACAGCTTGGGGCAGCTCCGCCGGACGGGGCGCCGCTTCGCCATAGAGGGCCGGATACACGGCCATCGCCGCCAAGAGATAGAGCGTCGCAGTGCCATGCGGGGCATCATCCACATAGAGCGCCTCCACCGGCACAGCGCCCAGAGGGGCCTCGCCAAGAACGGTGCTCAAGACCTGCGCCACAGGCACCAGCCTGACATCGGCGCCGGGCCGGGCCGCGCGGAGCTGCTGCACCAGCGTTTCATACCAGTCGTGATAGCCCCCCGTGTTATAGGCGTGATAGGCTTTCACCCCTCGCGCCTTTGGCGGAAACGCCCCGGCAACCCCGGCCATCTCCGACCAGCCCTGATAAATCAGCAAGGGCCGCGCGCCGACCTTGCTGTCGATCAGTGTCAGCAGGGTCGAGAGCGGCGAAGCGCCCTCGGGGTTGTCTCCGTCATAGGGAACATCAGGCCACTGATATTGGATAAAATTCGCAGGGCTGACCATAATGGCGCTCAAATCGGCCGCCTCAAACCGCTTCTGCGCCGCGTCCCAGGCGGGTGCCACCCCCTTGAAAGACCAATTCGCAACCGGCTCGCCAGCGCGGATAAAATCGCGCAAAAACCCCCACTGCCCGTCCGCCGCAAAGCTCTGTCCTGCGGCCTCGGCCATCTGCGCCAGCCAATAGGGCACCGTGGTTTCATCCCCGCCCTCAAGGTGGTTGATGAGCGAATTGCCAAAAATATAAAGCCGCGCCTCTTTTGCCTGCGCCTCGGTGGTGATCGGCACCAGCCAGAGCAAAACCCCAGAGAGCCACAAAGCCCAAACCCGTAAAATCATAAACATCTTCCCCTAAACCCCGGTGGCCTGTTGTGCTTCAAGACAATTATTGCAACTCTGCCATAAAGACCGAAAGGGGCAAGAGTTTGTCACCCCCCGGTAATTTGAGGTTAAAATGAGTGTGAGTGTTCCAGATGACGCCAATGGTGACGCCAATATTGACGCCAATGTCTCGGCGACAATCCCGGATTGGAGCCGCGAAACCATCCAAAGCTTCTGGGATCCCGGCCCAAAACTTCTGCGCGCCCTGCGCCGCTATCAGGCCCTCAAGGCACAGCCCGGCGCCCTCTCCCGCCTGCGCCGCAAATACTGGGTGCTCAACCACAGGTTCTGGTCCCTGATCACCCAAAGCGAACTCCACCTTACCACGCGTGTCGGCGGCGGATTGCGGCTGACCCACCCCACAGGCATCATCATCCATCCGCAGGCCGAAATCGGCCCCAACTGCATGATCTTTCATCAGGTCACGCTCGCCGGCCCCGTCAAGCTGGGCGGCCATGTGGATATCGGCGCAGGTGCCAAGCTGATCGGCCCGCTCACCGTCGGCGATCACGTTGTGATCGGGGCCAATGCGGTGGTGACAAAAGACATCCCCTCAAACGTCACCGTCGCCGGCATCCCCGCAAAAATCCTCAAATCTTGACCCTCATTCTCTGTCTCAAAATATCCTTTTTCTTTCCCTAAATATCCTGGGGGTCTGGGGGCAAAGCCCCCAGTTTACGCTGCGTCTGGGGGCAAAGCCCCCAGCGGATCGGATTTGCGAAGCAAATTCGATCCTCAAATCCCGATCCCCAAGCCCTTCAGTCAAAATCAAACCCTCCCAGCGCCTCTCCCGCCAGAACCGCCCGATAGAGCGCCGCGGCATGGGCGCCCTTTTTCGCCCAGCTCAACGCGCCCTCCGCATAGGCCTGCCCGCGCGCGCCACAGGCCGCCATATGATCCGGCGCACCCACCGATCGCTCCAGAGCCGCCGTGAAGCCCGCCACCATCTCCTCAAGCGGCGCGATCGGCACAGCCTCGCCCCGGCCAGCGGCAACCAATGCTCCCGGCGCGCCGTAATCGGCCACAAGGCAGTGCATTCCGCAGGCCATCGCCTCAATCACAACGCCCGCGCCAAGCTCGCGGATCGAAGGGAAAACAAGCCCGTCGCACTGGCGCATCAGCTCGGCCACGTCGCTCTGGGTCTTGCGTCCCTCCAGTGTCACGCAGCCGTCCAGCCCATGCGCAGCAATCAGCGCCCGCATCCTGCCCTCTTCGGGTCCGCTGCCCAGAATATGCAAATGATGCCCGCGCAAGACATCGGAGGCCGCAAAGCAGCGGATCGGCAGTTCGGGCAGTTTGTAAGGCACAAGACGGCCCGCATAGAGAAAATGCCGCTTGCTGTCGGCCCCGCGCGTGCCCGCGGCGCGGGCGCCTTTGGCATGGAAAATATCGGGGTCAAAGCCGATTTCAGGCAGGCTGACACAGCGCGCATCCTCAACGCGGCTCAGGTCGGCGCGGGTGTGCTCAAAGGCTGTGAGCACGGCGGCAGCACAGTCATAGGTCGAGCGGGCATAGGGCAGATATTTGTAGAGGTTGCGCAGGCTGCGCAGCTTTTCTTTCTCGCGGGCCTGCTCGGCCTGAAAGGCTTTGGGCCAGTCCAGATTGCCGTTGAGCGGCCCGATCAGAAAGGGGATTTTGAGCTTATGGGCAATATAGCTCGGCAGGGTCGGCGACATCGGCGTGATGCGATGCACAAGATCAAAACCGCCCGCCTCAAGCGCCGACTTGAACCGCGTCCAGACCGCGCGTTCAAAGGCCAGATAGGGCAGATAATTCATCATCATAGAGGTCGACCAGGCAACCTCCTCCCCGCCCCTGAGCCAGCGCGCCAGCTTGAACATCGGGGCTGCGATATATTCGGTGTCCAGATAGACAACCTTCAGCCCCTCCGCCGCCGCCTCGATATTGCTGCGGTTGCGCACATGGGTGGCGATGGTCACATCACAATGCGCCGCAATCGCGCGGGCGTATTTATAGCCCACAATCGGCAGCGAGGGCCACTCGGGGTTGCATTCATCCGCAAGGATCAGAACCTTCAAACGCTGGGTCATCATTACATCACTGTCTTTATTTTCAGTCCGGCGCTGCGCACCTCGGGAACATGGGTTTCGGTATATCCCAGCAAAGCGCCGCAGAGCATCCATGTCAGGGGCGTAATCGTGGCGTTGGGCAAGAGATCAAACAGATTGAACCCCAAAATCAGCGCCAATGCGCCCAGATAGGGCGAGGTATGGGTCTCTTTGGTGAGCACAAAACTGCGCGCAAACAAAACAAACAAAGGCCAGCTGAACAATAAGAACTCGGCCAGATATCCAACCCATCCAAACACCCCGATGGTGATGATCCAGCGCCCGTCTGTCACGGTGAGCAAAACGCCTGTCACCGGGTCAAGGATATGGTTGCGCCCCCAGCTGCCCCAGCCAAAGACCGGCTTGAGATAGGCCCGATCAAGCAGCACCCGCTCATTGTCAAAGCGGAACTTGAGCGAGCCGGAGCGGTCTTCGTCAAGCTCTGTAATGGTCTCGATAATCTGGCGCTCGGGGATCCACTCAAGCCCTTTCATGATCGGATAGCTCACCGCCAAGAGCGCCAGCAGCGCCGCAAGCCGGAACTGCCAGAGACGGCCCACAAACAGAACCATCGGCAACAGCACCGAAGCATAAGCGATCGAGGCGACCGATTTACAGGCGATCATGATAAAGCCGAAATAGAGGCTGATCCCGCCATACCAGAGCTTGGCATGGCCCCTGGAGTGACGAAACAGCGCCACCGCACAGCCCAGCATCATCATCGCAAACAATGCAACCCAGAGACCGTGATAGAGAAACACAATCGGACGGAAGCCGCCAAAGCGGATCAGCTGGTCAAAATTATGCTGATAATAGCCCCATATCCAGAAATTGAGCTGCGGGCTGAGCCGGATTTCGACCAGCATGAGCAGAGAATAGACAAGCCCGAGCGCGACAAAGGCAAAGAGAATATCCCGCTGGTCTGTCTCGCTGCGCAGGAAGCTATAGGCCAGGATGAAGGGCATCAGGATCATCGCTTGCTGCACCATCAGCGCAATCGCCTCGACAATCCGCAGCCCCGGAAGGCCGACCTGGCCAAAAAACACCGGCTCCCCATTGGTGAGCACCGTGGCCAGCGGCGTCACCACAAAGACCACCATCAGGCCCTTGGCGATATGGGAGCGGGGCAGATAGATGATGTTTTTGCCATACATCACAGTGCAAATGCCAAAGGCCGCCAAAGCGGCGATAGAGTCTTTGTCCAGTGGCGGCACCGCCGGAAAGTCAAACAAGGCCGGCGGCGGGGGCAAAAACAGATAGGCCAGCAACAACGACCAAAGCACAGCGCGACCGACCGGCAACTTGCGAAACAAGACCAGAGAGACAAGCGGCCAGCTTGCCAGCGCGAGTAAAGCGAGTGCGTTTGGCATCTTTTTTGCGTCCCGATCGCCCCCGACCCAAACTTGCTTTGGTTTTACCAGCCAAAGACCGGGTTGTCGCTTCTTTCTTCCCATTTGCCCCATTTTCGCCGACAATCGAGCGCATTCTGGCCCATTGGTTCGTTTATGCCGCCTCCTCATGGAATATATTGAACCTGACCCATGAAAATAGCCTACCTCTGCGACATCAGCCCGGAGCACGAACAGCCTTATTCCGGCGGAAATGCGCGAATCTATCGCGCGTTGCAGGACCATGTCGGCGCAGTCGATATCCTGCCGCAAACATGGGGCGCCGCCGAGCCTTTGCGCCGCGCCCTCTATGCGCTCCCCGACGGGATCAACCTGCGCTTGCGCTGGCGGCTTCATTTGCTTCTGGCGCCGATCATAGCGCGCTCGATCACGCAGGCGTTGAGCGCAAAGCGTTATGATGTGGTGTTCGGGGCCTATTCCTTTCAGTCTTTTGCCGCGCTCAAAACGCCCTATCCGGTCCTCAAGGCCTTTACCTCTGATGCCAGCTTTACCGTCTACAAACGCTCCGAAATCGGCGCGAATTTTGGCTCCTCCTGGATGTCGCGCAAGCTGCTGGATCCGCTGACCCTGCGGGCCGAACGGGCGATCTATCGCAAGCTTGATCTCGCGCTCTGGCCCTCGGACTGGCTCAAAAGCGAGGCCGACCCCCTCTATGGCCTCAGCCCGCAGCAGAGTGTGGTTGTGCCTTGGGGGGCCAATATTGACACCCCGCAGGCCGAAGCCCGGCCTCTGCCCCTCTCCAAGGAGTCCCCGGTGAACTTGCTGGTCGTCGGGCGCGACTGGCAGGCCAAGGGCGGCCCGATTGCATTTGACACAATGACCCTGCTGCGCGCCGCGGGCATCGATGTGCGCCTCACGGTGATCGGAACGACCCCGCCCGACTGTCATCATAGCCCCTATGTGACAGTGCACCCGGCGCTTGACAAAACGGTGCCGCGCGAGCGGGCGCTGTTTGAAGCGGCCTTTCGTCAGGCCCATTTTCTGGTGCAACCGAGCTTTGAGAGCTGGGGGTTTGCCTTCTGTGAGGCGGCGGCCTATTCGTTGCCCTCACTGTGCCTCGCGGTTGGCGGTGTGCCGGTGCAAGACGGGATCACAGGCCACAACCTGCCGCCCGGAGCCGACGCCGCCGCCTTTGCCGAGATTGTGCACAGCTATCTGAAGGCCCCCGAGCGCTACGCCGCCCTGCGCCAGAGCGCGCGCGCCGATTTTGAACAAAACCTCAACTGGGACGCATGGGGGCGCAAAGTTCATGACCTGCTAAAAGCGCGCCTCGCCGCTGGTGGGCAAACGGCTCAGTAGCCGGTGCCGCGGATCACAACCCGCACGGTGGACAAGATCACTTTCACATCCGTCCCAAAGGACAGAGACTTGTAATAGGCAGTGTCATATTCGGCGCGCTGTGGAAAGCTGGTCTCGTTGCGCTCGGACACTTGCCATGTGCCGGTGATGCCCGGACGCAGTTCGTAATAGGCGCGGCCGGGGTAAAGATCTTCCTGCCCCAGCATCATCGGGCGCGGCCCAACCAGAGACATCTGGCCCAGCAAGACATTGAGAAGCTGCGGCAGCTCGTCAAGCGAGGTTTTGCGCAGCACCCTACCAAAAAGGGTGATCCTTGGATCGGATTTCAGCTTCTGGGTTTCGTCCCATTCGGCCCGTGCCGCAGGCGTGCGGGCCAGATAGGCCTCAAGGATTTGATCGGCATCTGCAACCATGGTGCGCAACTTGAACATCCGAAACAAACGCCCGTTTCGACCAATCCGCTTTTGGGTATAGATCGGCGCACGGCCATCCAGCGCAATCAGCGCCATGAGCGGAAGCAAGATCAGGATCACAGGGACCACCGCAGCAAGCACCAAGACCAGATCGAGACCCCGCTTGCCATAGGCGCGATAGACGCCCGACAGATGCGCCACCGGGTTGGCCTCAAGCAACTCACGCAGCTCTGCAAGATTCAGTCGGCTCGACACACGTTCGTTCATCGTTACACCCTTGAGCCTTGCACAAACACGGCAAGGCCTACTCGCTAAATACACTGCCGGTCGGAGGGACATTTTGTCAGGCGCACAGACGCGTTTAAGCATCGGCTGGGCGACCTGCTGCAATGTCTTCTGGTTTTCAAAGGACGCCAGCGCGGCAGCTTTGCCAGCGTCAAAAACCATAAGGTTGCGCGCTGTCCCCAAGCGCTCACCGGACGGCCCAAGGTTTGGTTTGGCCCTGTCCGGTCTCTTTCTCTACGCCTCTGCGCGCTTCTGTGTCAATTCCTGATAAATTTTAGGAAACTCTTAGTTAACAGTGTTTTGGTCGCGCGCCTCGCCGTTTTGCAGAGCCAAAAACCGCCCGAGACACCCAAAGCGCCACACCGGCCAATCAGTCTGTCACGGCCCCGCGCTTGCGCCCCAAGGCACACAGCCACAAACCCGCGACAGGCTGATGAAACCCTGAATTGAGAAACAATCTCAGGGGAATTTCGCGATAAGCACCTCACACAAGACAATCTGCCCTATTTTTTGTCATATCTGACGTTTTTTCAGCCGTTCGGCTCATCATCTGGGCCGGCGCAATCGGGCCAAATGCGCCAAAATTTTGCCCCGCCGCAGGGCAAGCGAGCGCAATAAGTCGCAGCAGCACGGCCCATAAAGCGCAGAGGGCGGCGCGGGCAGCGGCGGCTGACTGTCCCAAAACCGGAAACGCTGATTTTCCAGATCAGCCAAAGGCAGCAGGCCAAGGCGCGCTCAAACCCGCTGGTTTGATTCGTGGCCTCCCTAAAGCCGGCGCAAAAGCCGCCGGCGCGGGCCTTGCCTAAGTCCAGTTTTCAGACGCCTTCAGGCCAGACGATCCTTAAAGCTGCATAGTTTCAGACGCTTACGCATCACAGCCGGCAAGACAGCTCTCCATTTCTCTTTGACGCGCAGGAGTGTGTCCGTCATCCTGCGCCAAACAGGGCTGCAGACCGCCACATCACAGAACGAAAGAGCCAATGGCCTCATCCAACCAAACCAAGATCAAGGGCAAAGCAGCTGCGCGCCCTTCTCCCCATGTCTCCGACGAGATCCGCAAAACCACGTGCTATATGTGCGCCTGCCGCTGCGGGATCAACGTGCATATGCAGGATGGCCGCGTGAAATATATCGAGGGCAACAAGGACCACCCCGTCAACAAGGGGGTGCTCTGTGCCAAAGGCTCGGCGGGCATCATGCAGCACTATTCCCCCGCCCGCCTGCGCGCCCCGATGAAACGGGTTGGCCCGCGCGGCTCGGGGCAGTTTGAGGAGATCAGCTGGGAGGAGGCCTACACGCTGGCCGAAAGCTGGCTGCGCCCGCTGCGCGAAAACGCGCCCGAAAAGCTCGCCTTCTTTACAGGGCGCGACCAGTCGCAAAGCTTCACAAGCCTCTGGGCGCAGGCCTTTGGCACGCCCAATTACGCAGCCCACGGCGGTTTTTGCTCGGTCAATATGGCCGCGGCGGGCATCTATACGATGGGCGGCGCTTTCTGGGAGTTTGGCCAGCCCGACTGGGAGCGCACCAAGATGTTCATGATCTTCGGTGTGGCCGAAGACCATGACAGCAACCCGATCAAGATCGGCATTGGCAAGCTCAAGGCGCGCGGCGCGCGCATTGTCGGGGTGAACCCGGTGCGCTCGGGCTACAACGCTGTCGCTGATGACTGGGTCGGAATCACGCCGGGCACAGACGGGCTGTTTATCATGGCGATGATCCATGAGCTGCTCAAGGCCGGCCAGATCGATCTTGAGTATCTCACCCGCTACACCAACGCCGGCTTCCTTGTGAATTGCGCCGAGAGCGGGCCAAGCAAGGGGCTTTTCCTGCGCGCCGAAAACGGCAAGGCGCAGGTGATTGACCGCGCCACAGGCAAGCTCGCCGACTATGACGCCACAGGCGTCAAGCCCGCCCTCACAGGCCATCACCGCCAAGCCGGCGAGACCTATCGCCCCGCTTTTGAGCTTCTGGCCGAGCAATATATGAGCGATGAGTATGCCCCCGAGGCCGTGGCCGAGCGCTGCGGCATCCCCGCGGATCGCATCAAGGCGCTGGCCGCCGATCTGGCGCGCGTCGCTTTTGAAGAAGAAATCGTGATCAACCAGCCCTGGACCGACTGGAAGGGCGAGCGTCACGAGAAGATGATTGGCCGCCCTGTGAGCTTTCACGCGATGCGCGGAATTTCGGCGCATTCCAACGGCTTCCAGACCTGTCGCGCCCTGCATATCCTGCAAATCCTGCTCGGCTCTGTCGAAGTTCCGGGGGGCTTTCGCTTCAAGCCGCCCTACCCCAAGCCGCCCGAATCCCACCCCAAGCCCCACGCGGGCTATAAGGCCGGCCAGCCGCTCGACGGGCCGCACCTCGGCTATCCGATGGGGCCGGAGCACCTCTTGATTGACGAGGCCGGCCAGCCCAAGCGCATAGACAAGGCGTTTAGCTGGGAAAATCCGTTCAGCGCCCATGGCCTCATGCATATGGTCATTTCCAACGCCCACGCCGGTGTGCCCTACAAGATCGACACGCTGTTCATGTATATGGCCAATATGGCGTGGAACTCCTCGATGAACACCTCCTCGGTGATAAAGATGCTCACCGACACCGACGCGCGCGGCGATTATGTCATCCCGCATATCATCTATTCCGATGCCTATAGCTCGGAGACAGTGGCCTATGCAGACCTTATCTTGCCAGACACAACCTATCTTGAGCGCCATGATTGTATCAGCCTGCTCGATCGACCGATCTGTGAGGCCGACGCCGCCGCCGATGCGATCCGCTGGCCTGTGGTGGAGCCTGACCGCAATGTGAAGGGCTTTCAATCCGCGCTCTGTGACCTTGGCGCGCGGCTTGGCCTGCCCGGCTTTGTCAATGAGGACGGCAGCCAGAAATACGCCGACTATGCCGACTATATCGTCAGCCACGAACGCCGCAGCGGTGTCGGGCCGCTCGCGGGCTTTCGCGGCGAAGACGGCACAAGCGAGGGGCGCGGCGCACCCAACCCGCAACAACTTGAGAAATATATCGAAAACGGCGGCTTCTGGGCCAGCCACCTGCCCGAAGAGGCGCAATTCTACAAGCCGTGGAATCAGGCCTATCAGGACTGGGCCGTCAAGATCGGCCTGTTTGATGCGCCCGCGCCCTATGTGTTCAATCTCTATCTTGAGCCGATGCGCAAGATGCAGCTCGCCGCCGAGGGCCATGGCGAGCGCCAGCCGCCCGAGCATCTGCGCGCACGCATGATCGAGACGATGACTCCGCTGCCCCATTGGTATGCGCCCTTCGAGCAAAGCCAAGTGGCCGAAGACGACTACCCCCTTCACGCGCTCACCCAGCGCCCGATGCATATGTATCACTCTTGGGGCAGCCAGAACGCTTGGTTGCGCCAGATCACAGGTGTGAACAAGATGTTCATTCCCGGCGCGCTCTGGGACGAACACGGCTTTGCCGAAGGCGACTGGGCCTATGTCACCTCGCCGCACGGGCGCATCAAAGTGCCGGTCGCACGCATGGACGGGGTCAATGGCAAGACGATCTGGACATGGAACGCCATCGGCAAAAAACGCGGCGCTTGGGCTTTGAGCGAAGACGCGCCCGAAGCCACGCAAGGCTTTTTGCTCAACCACCTGATCAACGAGCTGCTCCCGCCCAAGGGCGACGGGCTGCGCTGGGCCAATTCCGACCCGGTCACAGGCCAAGCCGCGTGGTTTGATCTGCGCGTGCGCCTTGAAAAAGCCCCCAAAGGCGCCCCAAGCGAGCCAGCCTTGCCCGCACAGGACAGCCCCGTCGGACAAGGCCCGAAAAATGTGACCTATGGAGACGATTTCTAATGCGTGTTCATAAGGTTACAGGCGGGGGTGGGGTAAAGCTCCACGTCACAGACCAAGGCCCAGAAGAGGCGCCTGCACTCCTGTTCATTCATGGCTGGTCGCAGCATTCTATCTGCTGGGCCGCGCAGGCTCCCTTGGCTGCGCGCTTTCGCGTGGTGGCGCTCGATCTGCGCGGTCATGGCAGCTCGGATGCACCACAAGACGAAGCCGCCTATAGCGACACCGCGCTCTGGGGCGATGACATTCACGCGGTGATCACCGAACTTGGCCTCAAACAGACCGTGCTGATCGGCTGGTCCTACGGTGCGCGAGTGATTGCCTCCTACATCGCCACCCACGGGCAAGACGCGATTGCAGGGATCGTGCCTGTGGGCGGGGTGATCGCCATTGGGGCGGCCCGCGAACCTTGGATGACAAGCGAGACCAGCCCCGCGCGCAACACGGATCTCTACACTTCCGATCAGGCGCGCCTGCTCAGCGCCACGGCGCAATTTGTCGATGATTGCACCTATGCGCCCCTGCCGCGCCATGTTTACGGCACACTTGTCGGCGCGAATATGCTGGTCAGCCCGCTGGTGCGCCGCGCGCTTTTTGCGGGCACGATTGACTGCCGCGCGGTCTGGGCCGGTTTCACCAAACCCGCGCTGGTCATCCACGGCGCAGGCGACCGTATCGTTGTGCCCCCGGTTGGCGAGGCTGCGGCGGCGGCGCTGCCCAAGGGCACGCTGGCGATGTGGCCAGAAACCGGCCATGCGCCCTTTGCCGAGCACCCCGAGCGCTTCAACAGCGCGCTGGCCGCCTTTGCCACAGAAGCCGCAAAACCCGAAAATGAGGAGGCCCAATGACCTCTCTGCCCCAGACCACCGAGAAGAAACTCGGCCTTGTGATTGATCTTGATACCTGCGTGGGCTGTCAGGCCTGCGTGGTGTCCTGCAAGGAATGGAACACCTCCAACTACGGCGCGCCGCTTTCAGACGTTGATGCCTATGGCGCCGAACCGCATGGCACCTTTCTCAACCGCGTGCACAGCTTTGAAGCCCAGCCCGAGGCGGGCTGCTCACAAACCGTGCATTTTCCCAAATCCTGCCTGCATTGCGAAGATGCCCCCTGCGTCACGGTCTGCCCCACAGGGGCGAGCTACAAGCGCGAGGAAGACGGGATTGTGCTCGTCAATGAAGACGATTGCATGGGCTGTGGCCTCTGCGCCTGGTCTTGCCCTTACGGCGCGCGCGAGCTGGACGAGATCTTTGGGGTGATGAAAAAATGCACCCTCTGCGTTGACCGGATCTACAACGAGAACATCCCCGAGGAAGACCGCGTGCCCTCCTGCGTGCGCACCTGCCCGTCGGGCGCGCGCCACTTTGGCGATCTGGGCGACCCTGAGAGCGATGTCTCAAAACTTGTCGCCGCGCGTGAGGGCTTTGACCTCATGCCAGAACTGGGAACCAAACCTGTGAACAAATATCTGCCCCCGCGCCTTAAGGATCAGCCCTCACAGTCCGCCCTCACGCCACAGCACAGCGACGCCAAGGGCCTTTTTGCCTGGCTTGACAAAGCGCTGGAGAAACTCTGATGCATCCAGCCCCCTCCGTCATCGCCTTTACAACCCTCTCCGGCCTCGGCTTTGGCCTGCTGGCCTTTCTCGGCCTTGGCCTGCCGCCAGTGACAGGCTGGGTGGCTTTCGTGTTCTTCGCGCTGGCCTATGCGCTCGCCGTGGGCGGGCTGCTGGCCTCGGTTGCGCATTTGGCCAATCCGAAGAACGCGATCAAAGCCTTCAGCCAGTGGCGCTCAAGCTGGTTGTCGCGCGAAGGGATTGCCGCTGTTGCCGCCCTCCTCGTGATGGCGGTCTTTGCCATTGCGCTGATTTTCTTTGATGTCAGGCTGCGCCTTCTTGGCTTGCTCGGCGCAGCTTTGTGCCTCACAACCGTCTTCACCACCTCGATGATCTATACACAGCTCAAAACCGTGCCGCGCTGGAATATGTGGACCACGCCGCCGGTCTTTCTGTTGCATTGCCTTGGCGGCGGGGCCTTGCTCGCAGGGCAACCGCGTCTCGCGGCTGTTCTGCTTGCCCTGTTGGGCGCGATGATGATCTGGGCCTGGAGCGAAGGCGACAGCAAGGGCCGCGCCGGCTCGACCATGGAAACCGCCACAGGACTGGGCCGCATCGGCAAAGTCCGCCTGCTGGAGCCGCCCCATTCCGGCGAGAACTATCTCCTCAAGGAAATGGCCTATCAGGTCGGGCGCAAACACGCCCTCAAGCTGCGCATCCTCACGATCAGCCTCGGAATCGTCTTGCCTGTGGCGTTGATGCTCCTTGTTCCGGTGACACATTTCACTGCGATTGTTGCGATCCTTGCCCATCTCATCGGAGTTTTCGCGGGCCGCTGGCTGTTTTTTGCAGAGGCCGAACACGTGCAGGCGCTTTACTACGGCAGATAACCGACCGCGCGGTTGACTTTTGGCGCAGCGCGCGACACCTTCGCCCCACACGGCCCAGAAGGAGCGCTCATATGTCTGTTGTCACCACAAAAATGCAGGGCGATATCGCGGTTGTCACAATTGACAACCCGCCCGTGAACGCGGCCTCCCAAGCGGTGCGGCAGGGGCTTCTGGATGCGCTCAGAGCCACCGAAGCGCGCCAGCCCGCCGCTGTCGTGCTGATCTGCGCGGGGCGCAGTTTTGTTGCGGGGGCTGATATTCGCGAGTTTGACAAACCCTTTCTTGAACCGATGCTGCCCGAACTTCTGAACGCCATCGAAGCCGCCACGCGCCCCTGGGTCGCGGCGATTCACGGCACGGCTCTGGGCGGGGGCTGCGAGCTGGCCTTGGCCTGCTCTCACCGTATTGGCGCGCCCACCGCCAAGATCGGCCTGCCCGAAGTCAACCTCGGGCTAATCCCCGGCGCAGGCGGAACCGTGCGTCTGCCCCGCCTTATTGACCCGATAGAGGCCGCCCGCCTTGCGGTTACGGGCAAACCGGTCAGCGCCGCGAAGGCGCTCGAGTTGGGCCTCTTTGACCGTCTCGCCGAGGGCGATCTGCTGGCCGCGGCCATAGCGCTCGCCAAAGACGCCGCCACACAACCGCGCCCCGAGCCGCTGCTCACCCGCGCGGCCCCGAAGGTCGACCGGGCCACATGGGACGCGGCCATGGCCAAACTCACCGCCAAAGCGCGCGGCCAAGACTCGCCACATGAGGCCGCCGCCGCCCTGCGCGATGCGCTGGATCATGACGGTGTCACAGCGCTCGGGCTTGAGCGCGCGCGCTTCATGCGCCTCAAAGCCTCTCCCCAGTCGGCCGCGCTGCGCTATATCTTCTTTGCCGAGCGCGCCGTCGGAAAATCGCCGCGCACCAAGGATGTGCCGCCGCGCCCCTTGGCCCGGATCGGCGTGATCGGTGGCGGAACCATGGGCGCCGGAATCGCGGCCTCGGCCCTGCTCGCCGGTCTTGGCGTCCAGATGGTGGAACGCGACACAGACGCCGCAAGCGCCGGAGCGGCCCGTGTCGAAGGCATCTTGGGCGGCGCGCTCAACCGCGGGCTGATTTCTGAAGCCAAACACGCCGCAGCGTTGGCCCGTTTTGACGCCGCAAGCGACTATGCCACTTTGGCAGATGCCGATCTCGTGATCGAAGCGGTGTTTGAGGATATGGCCGTCAAAAAGCAGGTCTTTGCGGCCCTTGAGCAAGCCTGCAAGCCCGAGGCTGTGCTCGCCACCAACACCTCCTATCTGGATGTCAATGAGATCGCCGCAAGCGTGACAGACCCGAGCCGTGTCATCGGGCTGCACTTCTTCTCGCCGGCGCATATCATGAAACTGCTCGAAATAGTCGTGCCAGAGGCGGTTGCCGATGATGTGCTCGCCACGGCGCTCCATCTCGCCAAAACCCTGCGCAAACTGCCCGTTCTTGCAGGCGTTTGTGACGGGTTTATCGCCAATCGCATCATGTCGTCTTATCGGCGCGAGGCGGATTACCTCTTGGAAGACGGCGCCCTGCCCCATGAGGTTGACGCCGCCATGCGCGCCTTCGGACTGCCGATGGGCCTGTTTGAAATGCAGGATCTTGCCGGGCTTGATATCGGCTGGGCCGCCCGCAAGCGCCGCGCAGCCACCCGCCCGGCAAGCGAGCGCTATGTCGACATCGCCGATCATATCTGTGAGGCGGGTCACTTTGGCCGCAAAACGGGCCGCGGCTGGTATCTTTATGGCCCCGAGGGCACGCCCGAGCGCAACCCGGATGTCGAGGCCCTGATCGTGGCCGAAAGCGCGCGCAAGGGCATCACCCGCCAGAGCTTCACCGCCGAACAGATCATGACGCGTATCCTTGGCTGTATGCAAAGCGAAGGCGCGGCCATCCTTTCCGAAGGGATCGCCGCCAGCCGCGAGGATATTGACGTGACCATGGTCAACGCCTTCGGCTTTCCGCGCTGGAGGGGCGGGCCGATGTTTATGCAGACCGCCTAGGCGCTCAGACTCTCCGCCTCGCCCAGCACCTCATCCAGCTTGGCGAGGATCATATCAATGCCCTCTTCATCTATCGTGAGCGGCGGGCGGATTTTGAGAATATTGTCAAACGGCCCCTCACAGCCCAGCAATATCCGATGCGCCCGCATCCGGTTTTTGACATACTCCGCAAGCGCGCTGGCCGGTGTGCGCGCCTGCGCATCACAGACCAGATCGACCCCGACAAACAGCCCGCACCCGCGCACATCGCCGATCACATCGTATTTGCCCTGCAAGGCGCGCAAACCCGACATCAAGCGTTCGCCCATCACGCGCGCCGCCTCCATCAGCCCCTCATCCTCAACAATATCAAGCACTTCCGCACCAATGCGGCAGGATAGCGTCGAGCCGCCAAAGGTCGAAAAATATTCGGGGCCCTGCGCAAAAGCCTGTGCAATCGCGGCCCGCGTCACAACAACGCCAATCGGATGGCCGTTGCCGATGGGCTTGCCCAGCACCACAATATCAGGCTCCACGCCCTGCTGTTCAAAGCCGAAATAATACGCCCCGAGCCGCCCCAGCCCGGTCTGGACCTCATCGGCAATACACAGACCGCCCGCCGCGCGGATATGCTCATAAACCGCCGGCAAATACCCGTCAGGCGGAATGATCTGCCCCCCGACGCTGGGGAAGGTCTCGGCAATAAAGCCCGCGAGCTTGCCGCCCCTGGCCGCAATCCTCGCCACCGCTTCGCCGACCTCTGCCGCATAGTGCTGCGCGCGCATCGGATCATCGCGGCGATACCGCCCGCGGTAGTCATCGGCCACATCCACAAGCTCGACCCAGTCAGGCTTGCCCACGCCCCCCTTGGCGTTGAACTTATAGGCCGAGATATCAATCGCCCCGGTGGTGTTGCCGTGATAGCCGTGATCCGGCGTGATCATATCGCGCCCGCCAGTGGCCGCACGGGCAAGCCGCAGCGCCAGTTCGTTGGCCTCGGAGCCGGAATTGACAAAATAACAGACCTCAAGCCCCGCCGGCATCTTCGCCGTGATCTTTTCGGCAAAAGCGATCTGCGCGGGGTGCAGATAGCGCGTGTTGGAGTTCATCCGCTTGAGCTGATCCGCCGCCACCGCCTGAATGCGCGGATGGGCATGGCCGACGTGGGGCACATTGTTATACGCATCAAGATAAGGCCGGCCCCATTCATCAAAGAGGTGATGCTTCCAGCCGCGCAAAAACATGACAGGATCGGCATAAGAGAGCTTCAGATTGGGCGCAAAATGGGCCTGCCGCCCGTGGTGCACCTCGGCCTTGTCGCGGGTGACATAGCCGGTTTTCGCGTCTGGCAGGTTCAAGAGCGCCGCCGGATTGGGGCAGACCGCGCCCCAAAGATACATCTCGTCAGGGTCTGCCACGCCGGGCCAGTCCCCGCCCATCCCCTCGGTGGTCAGCGCGAGCTGAAAATGCACATGGGGCGCCCAGCCGCCCGACTGGCTCTTGTCGCCCAGATAGGCCAGAAGCGCGCCCTTGGCCACCGTCTGCCCGACAGTGAGCCGCTCGCAAATCTCGGGGTTGAGATGGCCATAGAGCGTATAAAAGCGGTCGCCCGCTGGGGTGGTGTGCTCCAGAATGACCACCCCGCCATAATCAAGATGGGCAGGGCGGTATTCCACAACATGGACGCGCCCCTCCAGCGGCGCATAGATCTTGGTTTGCGCGGCAGCAAAGCCATCAACGGCAATATGCACCGTGCGACGGCTGGAGGCTTTCCACGGCCCGCGCCGAAAGAACGGCGCCGTATAGATAAGCCGTGGCTCGTTGTAATAGCCAAGCCAAATGCCGCCTTCGATGTCATATTCTGTGCCAATGACCGCCGCCTCCTCAAGCGGCAGATCAAACGGGTTCACCGGGCTGGCAGAGGTTTCAACCGAAAGCGAGCCCATCGGCGCGGCGCTCAAATCCTCGCCAAAGAGCGGCGCAAAATTGCCCCGCTCGCTCTCAATCCAAGCCATCACGCGGGGCGCGGCCTCGACCACAGGCAAGCCACAGGCCGCCCGAAGCCGCGCGCGCAAAAACCCCGCCTCCTCGACCTCGCGCTCCAAAAAGGCCCATGCAGGCGCTTGAGAAATCACCACATAGGGATCATCCGGCGCATCTTTGGCCATGAGCGTCGAATTGACCACGCTCACCGCCAGACGCATCCGCAGCAAGGGCCAGAGCAGATCAAGCTCCGGCCCGCTGAGCGGATAGGCCGCATGATAGCCCGCCACAGCCGCCGCCAACGCCTGTTCGGGTGCCTCCTGATCGAGCACAAGATAGGCACAGGCAATGGCCAGATCGCAAATGCGCGGGCTGGCGCAGAGATCCCCGAGGTCAATCAGCCCCGTGACATGGGGCGGCTGCTGCAAAGAACCGCTGACCAGAATGTTGTAATCATTGAGATCATTGTGAATGGCCACCTGCGGCAATGCGGTAAGCTGGGGCAAAATCGCCTCATACTCGGCCAGAATCCCGCCGAGCAATGCCCGCCGCTGCGGCGGCTCAATGACGTCAAGCGCCTCCCCGATCCATGCCGCCTGCATCAGGTTCCACTTGAAATCGCGGGCCAGAGCGGGGTGCGTAAAATCGGCCAAAGCGCGGTCCATCGTGCCGAGCTTGGCCCCGACATCGCCAAGGAGACTCTGGGTTTTCGGGCGCATCTCGGCATAGACCCGGCCCTCGCATTTCGTCAGAAGCCAGACAAGGCGCGCCGCCCCCGCCGCGTCCACAAGGCGCGCAAAGGCCTCACCCGACGAGGTCTTCACCACAGTCGGCACAGGAAGCTCGGGCGCTTTGGCGGCGATATGCGCAAAAGCCTCGCACTGAAGCGCAACAAACTCCGCCTCACAGCCTGCGCGCATGACTTTGAGCACATAATCCTGCCCCTCGCTCCGGGCCAGAAAGTTGAGATCATACTCGCCATCCAGCCGCGTCAGATCTGCCTCAATCCCCCAATGGGCGGCCAACGCCGCCTGCCAATATGTGCTCATGGTGTCTCCCCCAAATCCGTGTTGACGAGAGCAAACCACAGCCCCGCAGCCAGCGCCAGCCCCGGACATGACCTCAGAGCCAAAATGAGACAGCACAGCAGAGGGGCGGATCCATATTTCTGTTTGTCTTCTGCCCGTTCTGCGGCAAAGCTGCCCGCCAAGATGACAACCCGACCCGCCCAAACAGCCCCTGTCTCTTATACACATCTCCGAG
>JAHBAN010000034.1 GCA_018500075.1 Flavobacteriia bacterium
GCCGGGCCAAAGCGTTGTGTCGATGTCGATCATTCGCCATTTTGAAGCCAGCTCGGACGAGCGCGCCGCCTATCTCAAGATGCGCCGTGCCATGGCGGGTCTTGCGGATGATGCCGAAGGCATCGACGACGAAGGCGATGCAAACGCGAGCATTTCCCAAGAGCGCTACGGCGAAATGTCCGCGCAGGAAAATCTCATTCTCACCCTGACAACGGGCGGCGCGGGCAAACTCAGCTCAAGCCATGACTATCCTGTCCGCGGGCGTGGTGGCATGGGCGTGACGGCGATGGACAAAGCCATGCGGGGCGGTGAAATCGTCGCCTGCTTCCCGGTTGGGATGGAAGACCAGATCATGCTCGCCACTTCAAAAGGCCAGTCGATTCGCGTGCCTGTCGAGGGCATTTCTTTCCGCTCTCGCAGCGCTGGAGGCGTTAAGGTCTTTAACACGGGCAAAGGCGAAGAGGTTGTTTCTGTCGCATGGATCGCTGACCCCAGCGATGACGACGAGACAACCGCGCCAGCAGAGGAAGGCTGACGCCACAAGCGTTCAGTTTTGCACAGTATCTGTGCGAAATTCTGTGTTGTGGCACAGCGCTGACAGGATTAGGCCAGTCACAAGTTTGTGATACCGACAGGCTGGCCACTGGGGCTGATGGGGCGTGCATTTCTTGCACGCCCTTTTCTTTTGCCCACTCTCAACCGTGCAATTCTGCACAGACCGCTTGCGCCCATGCCTGTATCCAGAGCCTGTTTGCTGATCTATGGATCAGGTGATGATCAATGAAGGACAAAAGCAATGACACATCAAACCAACATAGCACTATTGATTGCGCGCGTTTTCCTGGCGCTCCTGTTTATCATGGCGGGCCTTGGCAAGCTTGCCAATGTGGAGGGGTTTGCAGGATTTATGGCCTCTGGCGGCATTCCTGCCTTCTTGGCCTGGCCGGTGATCCTGTTTGAAATCCTCGGGGGCCTTGCGATCCTTGCGGGCTTTATGACGCGCCCTGTTGCGCTGGCGCTTGGCGCGTTTTGCCTTGTGTCGGGACTGCTCTATCACTTTGATCCAGCAGATCAGGCCCAGATGACCAACTTCCTGAAAAATGTCGCTCTTACAGGCGGTTATATCGCGCTGGCCATCGCTGGCGCGGGGAAATTCTCGCTAGATGGCCGCAAAGCCTAAGAATGATCACGCGTCATGGGTTAGGCCCTGAGGCGCGTGTTTTTTAGCTGAATTTCTCTTCAAGATAGGCCAGAAGCGGCGCCTCATTCGGCGTTTGGCCCGAGGCCCGCATGATCAGCTCGCGCGGAGGATATAGGCCGCCATGGACTTGAACAGCGTCGCGCAGCCATCCGGTCGCGCCTGTCAGATCGCCTGACGCCAGCTCTGTCTCCAGATCAGGGCGCGCAAGACGCAACGCCTCATAAAGACAGCCTGCATAGACATTGCCCAGAGCATAGGTCGGAAAATACCCCCACAGCCCGCAGGACCAATGCACATCTTGCAACAGACCATTTGACGGCTTGTCGACAGCATAGCCGAAATCGGCTTCAAAACGCGCGTTCCAAGCCTCTTCAAGGTCACGCGCCTCAAGGCGTCCTTCGATCACGTCGCGCTCCAGATCAAACCGCAACATGATATGAAGATTATACTGCACCTCATCAGATTCGGTGCGGATATAGCCTTTGTTGAGCCGGTTGACTGTGCGAAAAAACACATCTTCATTTGCCACACCAAAATCGCCGAACGCCTCTTTCATTTGCCCGAAAAGCCAGCCCGTAAAGGCGCGTGAGCGGCCAAGCTGGTTTTCATAAATGCGGCTCTGGCTTTCATGCACGCCCAGAGACACGCCCTCGCCGAGCGGGGTTAAAAGGTGCTCGGGGGCTATGTTTTGTTCATAGGTTGCGTGGCCCGTCTCGTGGATTGTGGAATAGATACAATTGAACGGATCGGTGAGCGCGGTGCGCGTGGTGATGCGCACATCCTCCCCCGACCCCGAGGAAAACGGATGCACCGCCTTATCAAGCCGCCCCTTTTGCATATTGTAGCCAAAGGTCTTTGCCAGAGCGCGCGCAAGGCGCATCTGCTTTTGATCGTCAAAGCGATGGTTCAGCGCGGGAGGCTGGTCTGCGCCCATCACCTTATCGCGGAGCGCAACCAGCCGGGGGCGCATCGCCGCGAAGGTTGCCGCCACATCGTCGCCACAGGTGTCTGGCTCATAGTCATCCAACAGGGCGTCATAGGCCGTGCCGCCCAGAGCGAGCGCGGCCGCCTCCTCGCGTTTGAGCGCAATCATATCTTCAAGGGCCGGCAAGAACGCCGCCACATCTTCCGTGGCCCGCGCCTCAGACCAGATCCTTTGGGCGCTGGAACTGAGCCGTGCAATCGCCTCGGCAAGCCTTGCAGGCACACGTTGGTTGCGCTCAAAGCTGCGGCGGATATGGCGCAGATTTGCCGCAGGAACAGACTCCAGCGCGCCCGCGTCGATCTTGGCGAGCCATTCGCCAATGCGCGGGTCGGTGCGGCGGGCATGGAGCACCGATTCCATAGCGGCGAACTCTTCGGCGCGCTGGCCTGCGGCCCCTGCGGGCATCATGGTTTCCTGATCCCAGCCCAGACGCCCTGCCACCTGAGCCAAAGCTTCGGTCTGACGCTGGAACGCCATCAACTCATCATAGGCTGACATGGTTTATCCTTCCCGGATCGAGGAGAGGCGCGGATATTGCGCCAGAAAGCGCGCCCGAATGATCAAGACCCAAAGCAGCGCTGCCGTGGCTTGGTGCAGGATCGCAATCTGCCAGGGCGCAGCTGTCACGACGGTGTAAATACCAAGCACAATCTGGAAGACCACCGCATAGACGGCAATCGAAAAGGCCGATTTTGTGGCGGTGTTTGCGGACTTGCGGGCCTTGAAAAATATCATGAGCGTAAAGCCGAGAAGCAGATAGCCCGCCATACGGTGAATAAACTGCACAAGGCCGGGGTTCTCAAAAAAGTTCCGCCAGAGCGGCTCGATCATCAGCGGATTGGGCGGCACAAACTGCCCGCCCATCAGAGGCCAATCGGTATAGGAGCGGCCCGCGTCAATCCCGGCCACCAAAGCGCCCAGCAGGATTTGCAAAAAGGCAAAATGCATCCACCCCGTGCCCAACGAAAAGAGCTTGGCCTCACGCAAACGGCGGGCTTGCAGCAGGTCCCGCTGCGGGCGTGACAGCAAAAGCGCATACCATGTGATGAAGCCGATGATAACGAAGGCCAGCCCAAGATGCGTCGCCAGCCGGTAGCTCGCCACATCCGTCATGGACCCGGTGAGACCCGAGGACACCATCCACCAGCCGATCGCGCCCTGCAATCCGCCAAGGCCGCCCAGCAGCAGCAGCCGCGAGGTCCAGCCCGCAGGAATTTGACGGCGCAGGGCAAACCACAAAAAGCCGAGCGCCCAGACAAGCCCGACCACGCGGCCAAGCTGGCGATGGCCCCATTCCCACCAGTAGATGACTTTGAAGTCGTGCAAATCCATCCATTTGTTTTGCAACTGGAATTCGGGAATGAGTTTGTATTTTTCAAATTCTGACAGCCAGTCTGCCTCCGTGAGCGGCGGGATTGCCCCGGTGAGCGGGCGCCATTCGGTGATGGAGAGGCCCGAGTCCGTGAGCCGTGTCAGACCGCCGACAACAATCATTGCAAAGACCAGCACCCCCAGAAGCAGGAGCCAGGCCCGGATCGCAAGCCGCGCCCCGCCCTGCCCGGTGTCGATCATACCGCCTTTGGGGGTCGCAGGCCCGGTGCCTTTTTCGCCGCCCACATCCTCAAATATCGCGCGTTTTTCGGCCATGTCTTTCCTCATTTCCTGTCGCTTGGGCTAAACTAAGGTGCGCCTTGGTGGGCTGCAAGCGCCCTCAGCCGTCTTTGCCTCTGATAAGTTGACGCAGTGCGCCATGGAGCATTTGCACATCTGCCCGTGTGAGAGGCATACGGCTCCAAAGGTTGCGCAGATTGGTTTTCATATTCGCCGCTTTCTCGGGCGGAAAGAAAAACCCGCGCTCCTCCAGCCGCTCTTCCAGATGGCCCGCCCAAGCCTCGATGTCACCGCCCGTCGCCGGATCGCCACCGCGCGCAATCTCCATGCGCTCATGGGTGATCTCGCCTTGCGAGCGGCGCCACTCATAGGCCGTGAGCAGCACACATTGCGCGAGATTAAGCGATGGAAACTCCGGGTTCACCGGCACGGTGATCAACGCATTGGCGCGCGCCACATCGTCGTTTTCAAGCCCGGCCCGCTCCGGCCCGAAAAGCACGGCGACTTTATCGCCGGCCGCGATTTTTTCCGCCGCGAGCGCCATCGCCCGCTCAGGGCTCATCACAGGCTTCGTGAGGCCTCTGATCCGCGCGGTTGTCGCGAACACATAAGTGGTGTCATCAAGCGCCTCAGCCAGGCTCGCGCTCACCTGCGCCTCGTCAAGCAGGCGCCCTGCGCCTGAGGCCATCACAACGGCTTTCTCGTTTGGCCAGCCATCCCGCGGGGCAACAACGCGCATCCGGTCCAGCCCGAAGTTCCACATGGCCCGTGCCGCCGCACCGATGTTTTCGCCCATTTGCGGGCGAACAAGGACAAAAAGAGGCTGTGGGCCTTCGGTGGGCATGAAGAGGGTTCCTTTCACGGTTTGCGCCGTTCTAGAAGAAAGCGCGCCCCGCGCCAAGCCACCATTGCGCACAGCTAAAGCCCCTTGGACACGGCCACAAATCAGGCTAGAAGAACGCACGCCAAATCAGGAGGCCAGCATGGCACAAGACGACACGCCACAGATCTATTTGATCACCCCGCCTGACTTTGAGCTGAGCAGCTTTCCGTCACAGCTTGCCGCGGTGCTTGACACCCACGAAATCGCCTGTGTGCGCCTCGCGCTGGCGAGCCACGATGAAGACACGCTCTGTCGCGCGGCAGATTCCTTGCGCGAAGTCACCATGGCGCGCGATGTCGCCTTGGTGATCGAGCGCCATATTCTGCTGGTCGAGCGCCTCGGCCTTGACGGCGTTCATCTCACCGATGGCAGCCGGTCGGTCACAAAGGCGCGCAAAGCCCTCGGACAGGATGCGATTGTCGGCAGCTTTTGTGCAGGCTCGCGCCACGACGGTATGGCCGCAGGCGAAGCCGGGGCCGATTATATCAGTTTCGGACCGATCGGCGACACCTCCCTGAATGACGGCACACAGGCCGAGTTTGACTTGTTTGACTGGTGGTCGCAGGTGATCGAAGTGCCTGTGGTGGCCGAGGGCGGGCTTGATGCAGAGCTGATCGCCAAATTTGCGCCCGTCACCGATTTCTTCGGTTTGGGCAATGAGCTGTGGTCGCATGACAACCCGGTCGAGGCGCTCAAACGTCTTCACGCGGCCATGTTGAACGGCTAATCGACAGGTCTCTAGGCTGTGTCATAGGCTTTGCCTGCGGCTAGCTTTTCCGCCGGAAGCCCATCGCGCACCGCCGCTTCTGCGGCTTTGGCAAGGGCTTTTCGATCTTCAAACGCGGCCACGGCCAATGGCCTGTGATATTTGATCCAGACCTGCCCACCGCGCGGCGCGGAGAGCGTTTTGAGCAAATGCGGGCCAAATGCCATATCGCCCCACCAGCCATAAAAGCGAAGGCCTTCTCCCTTTGGCGCCTCATAAATCACAGTCACAGGCTGAACCGACAGGCGTTCGCGCAGCGGTTTGGCAAAAAAGGCCTGAAACAAAGTGGGCTTAAAGGGCAGAAGCCGCAGCCCGTCTGTTGATGTGCCCTCCGGAAAGAACAACAGCTTATGCCCCGCCAGCAGGCGCGCTTCAAAAACCTCGGTCTGCACCTTGGCCTCGCGCGGATCGCGGCGGATAAAGACTGTTCCGGTGGCGCGCGCCAGCCAGCCAATTCCGGGCCAGTTTGCGACTTCGGATTTGGACACAAAATACACCCGCTTGCGGGCGTTGAGCGCAAAGATATCAAGCCAACTGCTGTGATTGGCGACAATGGCTCCGGGCGTTTTCATCTGGGTGCCTTCATAGCGGTGTTTGATCCCGAGGATGTAAAAGGCGCTGCGACACACAAATTGGGTGATATAGGGCGTCCATGGCCGGCGCAGCCCGAACAGCGGGCGCTCGATCAGGCGCAGAGCCAGCAAGACAACCAGCCCGCCAAACACCAAGGCGGCAAGCAACAGGCCCCGAACCACGACCCGCCCCCAGCCAAGGGGGCTGATCGGTGCGTCTTCGGCGGGGTGGTCGGATGTCCAGGTCATGTGCGGCCCCGATACAGCGCACGGCGGCGCGAGGGCATCGCCGCCGTATCCATGATCAGACACACATCGGTTGTGTTAAAGGCATGGTCCGTATAGGCCCCCTCCCCGACAACGCCACCAAGTCGCAGATAGGCCTTGATCAGCGCCGGCATCTGCATCATCGCAAGGCGGCGGTCGATCGCCTCGTCTGCCATCACCTCCATAGATTGATAGCCCGCCTCCAAAGCCCGCACCCGCAGCGCCTCCGGGGCAAGATAGCGAGACCTCAACAACGACAAGGGCAAGCCGAGTTTGACAGCATCGGTGCCATGAAAGCTGGCAACCCCGAACAGAATGTCGATCTGGCGCTCCTGAACAAACGCGGCCAGCGCTTTCCACAGATGAAACATCGCACTCCCGCCGCGGTAATCGCGGTCAAGACATGAGCGCCCCAACTCCAAGAGCCGGCGGCCCGAGCGTTTGAGCTTGCCCAGATCATATTCGCTTTCAGAGTAAAACTGACCGGCAGCCGCAGCACCCGTCTGATCAAGAAGCCGGTAGGCCCCGACAACATGGTCGGGCGCTTGTGCGTCCCGCGCCTCATCCACCAATATCAAATGATGACTGTGCACATCAAACCTGTCGCGCTCAAAGCGCTCTCCATGATCCACCAAGGCGCCGTCACTGCCAAGCTCCTGCACAAAAACACGATACCGCAAGCGCTGTGCGCCCAGAATATCGGCTTCGCTTTGGGCAAGTCTGACTGAAAATTGCGGCTCGCTCATTGGCTCTCATTTGCGCTGGCAGGTCTTGCGCTCTTTTAGTTTGCGAGGGCCACGGAGGCAAGAAGTGACACTTTTAGACGATATGTTAACCATTCCGTAACTTCTATTCGTCATCAACAACCCAGATAAGTTCGACGCGCGTTCCGTCTATCACGATTTTACCCGCTTCAGGGAAGTTCACAGTGGTTTTGCCGCCAGTGTTGGATTGCACCTGACCAATGCCCCAGTCCGGCATTTGCGGGTGGCGCACCCGTGCTCCGGGTGTCAGGATGGCGTTCAAGTCGATCATAGCGCGACACTACAGGAAGGACACCATATGGCACAAGACCCGCTCACATTGGCCAAGCTCATCGCCTCCAGGATCTGTCACGATCTGATCAGCCCCGTCGGTGCAATCGCCAATGGGATGGAGCTTATGGCCTTGTCGGGGGCCGACAAAACCCCCGAATTCGAACTTATCTCGGACTCGGTTCAAGGCGCAAATGCACGTATCAAGTTTTACCGGATCGCGCTTGGGCTCTCCTCATCCGAGCAAAAGCTCGGCCCCTCGGAAATCCGCAAGATTCTGAGCGATTTTTATAAAGACACCCGCCTCACCTGTGACTGGGACACCGATGAGGATTGCCCGCGCCCTGAGGTTCAGACTGCCTTTCTGGCGCTTCTCTGTCTTGCAACGGCCCTGCCAACGGGCGGGCAGCTTCGCGTGTCAAAAGAAAGCGGCGTCTGGACGGCTTCCGCAGCGGCAGATCTGATCCGAACCGATGATGCGCTTTGGGCCACACTCACAAGCGGAATCGCCCCGGAGACGATAAAGCCCGCCGAAGTGCAATTTGCCATGCTGCCCGAATGCACCAGCGCCCTTGCCCGGCGCCCAAGCTATCGCGTGAGCGACACGGCTTTGCAGATCACATTTTAAAGCTGTCGCAGGCGCAGTCCCTGAGGCGCAGTCCCTCAGGCGCGCACGGTGCCATTGCCCTCGACAAGATACTTAAAGCTCGTCAACTGCGCCGCGCCCACAGGCCCGCGCGCGTGCATTTTGCCCGTTGCAATGCCAATCTCGGCCCCCATGCCAAACTCGCCCCCATCGGCAAACTGCGTTGAGGCGTTGCGCATCAAGATTGCGCTGTCCAACCGCTGAAAGAACCGCGCCGCCGCCTGATCATCTTCCGTCAGGATACAATCCGTGTGGTTTGATCCGAACGCACGGATATGGGCAATCGCCTCATCAAGGCTCCCGACCGTCTTGGCCGCGATGATCATATCAAGGTATTCACAGCCCCAATCCGATGGGCTTGCCGCTGTCACACCCTCGATTTTGGCGATCTCGGTATCGCCCCGAACATCGACACCCGCTTCAAGCAGCGCCTTGATCACGCCTTGCCCGATCGTATCCATCACATCTTTATGGATGAGCAAGCATTCGGCCGCGCCACAAATCCCTGTGCGCCGTGTTTTGGCGTTCAAGATTACATTGAGTGCCTTTACGGGGTCGGCATCCTTGTCGATATAAATGTGCACAATCCCCTCAAGATGGGCAAAAACAGGCACACGGGCCTCGCGCTGAACCAGCCCGACCAGCCCCTTGCCGCCGCGCGGCACAATCACATCAATATAGTCGGTCATGGTCAGCATCTCGCTGACAGCCTCGCGGGCGCGCGTCGGCACAAGCTGGATACTCGCTTCCGGCAGGCCGGCCGCTTTCACCCCCTCCACAAGACAGGCGTGCAACGCTGTTGAGGAGTGAAAACTCTCTGATCCGCCGCGCAAGATCACTGCATTTCCGGCCTTGAGGCAGAGCGCCCCCGCATCCGCTGTGACATTGGGGCGGCTTTCATAAATCACACCGATCACCCCCAAAGGCGTGCGCACCCGGCGGATGTGAAGCCCTGTGGGGCGGTCCCATTCCTCCAGAACTTCGCCAATGGGGTCGCTCTGCTCTGCCACGGCTTTCAGCCCGGCCACAATGGCGCTGACACGCGCCACATCAAGCATCAGCCGGTCCATCATGGCCGGGCTAAGGCCCTTCTCGGCGCCATAGGCCATGTCTTTGGCATTCGCCGCGATGATCTCGTCGCGCCGCGCCCATACAGCATCGGCGGCGGCCAAAAGCGCATCACGTTTTTGATCTGATGTGGCAAAACCCAGCTCGGCCGCGGCCGCACGCGCGTTTTCCCCCATCTGCTGCATCATTTTCGCAATCTCAGTCATCGGATCATGCCCTTTCAGATGGTCAGCGCCATATCATCTCTGTGAATGAGCGCCGCGCGCCCGATATAGCCCAAAATAGCTTCGATTTCGTCGCTCTGGTGGCCTTTGATGGCGCGGGCCTCCTCGCCTGTGTAGCGCGCCAGCCCGTGGCCGAGCACAGCCCCCTGCGCATCGCAAATTTCCACAGGCTCGCCGCGCCCGAAACGCCCGCTCACCTCTGTAACCCCTGCCGGCAACAGGCTCTTGCCCTCTGCAAGCGCCTTGGCTGCCCCCGAATCCAGATAGATCCGCCCCTGTGGCTTCATCGAGGCGATCCAGCGTTTGCGCGCCGCCTGCGGGTCGCCCTCTGCAGCAAAGAGCGTATGCGCCGCGCCCTCTTCAATCGCCCTCAAAGGCTGAGACAGCGAGCCAAGCGCAATAATCATCTCGCACCCCGCGCCTGTCGCGGTTTTGGCCGCCATGAGCTTGGTTTTCATGCCACCCTTGCTCAAACCCGTGCCCGCATCTCCGGCCATCGCCTCGATTTCGGGGGTGATCTTGTCCACACGCTCAAAGCGCTTTGCGCTCGGGTCAAGCGCAGGGCTGGCCGTATATAGCCCGTCAATATCGCTCAAAAGCACCAAGAGATCGGCCCCGACTGTCACAGCAACCTGCGCCGCCAACCGGTCGTTGTCGCCATAGCGGATCTCGTCTGTCGCGACGGTGTCGTTCTCGTTGACAATCGGCACAACACCAAGGCTCAAAAGCTGCTCCAGCGTCGCGCGGGAGTTGAGATAGCGCCGCCTGTCGGCACTGTCCTCAAGTGTCACAAGCACCTGACCGGTGATGATCCCATGCGGTTGCAAGACTTCTTCATAGGCCCGCGCCAGCCGGATCTGGCCCACAGCCGCCGCGGCCTGCGACTGCTCCAGCGCCAGCTCCACAGGCGGCAGCCCAAGCACACCCCGCCCCAAAGCGATCGAGCCAGAGGAAACCAAAACAACATCTTGCCCCCGCGCCTTCATGCGCGCGACATCGCTGGCAAGGCTTACAAGCCAATCAGCCTTCAGCCCGCCCGCCGCAGGATCCACAAGAAGCGCCGAGCCGATTTTTACAACAACACGACGGGCCTCTCTCAGGGCTGCCATGGCTCCGCCTCCATGCCAAGCGCTGCCTCCGCAGCCCGCATTTCGACAATCGTTGCCCGCAAGGCGCGCAGCACATCCACCACGCCCTCGCCCGTCACACCCGACATCAGCATTAGCTTGGCGCCGGTTGCCGCTTCTACCTCGTCTTTGAGAAAGGCGCGCTCCTCGGCGTCCAGCGCGTCAATCTTGTTGAGCACGGTCACCCGCGGTTTTCCCGCCAGCTCGCCGCCATAGGCTTCCAGCTCGCCAATAATCGTCTTGTAGTCGCCAACGGGGTCACCCGAGGTGCCGTCAATCAGATGCAACAGCACAGCGCAGCGCTCGACATGGCCCAGAAAGCGCACCCCAAGCCCGACGCCCTCATGCGCGCCCTCAATCAGACCGGGGATATCCGCAATAACAAACTCAGCACCATCAACCCCGACAACACCGAGATTTGGATGGAGCGTGGTAAAGGGATAATCGGCAATTTTGGGCCGCGCATTCGAGGTTGCCGCCAGAAACGTGCTTTTGCCGGCGTTCGGCAGGCCAAGCAGGCCCGCATCGGCGATCAGCTTCAGGCGCAGCCAGATCGTGCGCTCAACGCCCTCTTGGCCCGAGTTTGCACGGCGCGGCGCTTGGTTGGTGGAGGATTTGAAATGTAGGTTGCCAAAGCCGCCGTTGCCGCCCTTGGCAATGCGCAAACGCTGGCCCAGCTCGGTCAGATCGGCAATCACGGTCTCGCCGTCTTCTTCCAGGATTTCGGTGCCCACAGGCACCCGCAAGACAACATCGTCCCCGTCCTTGCCGGTGCGTTGGCTGCCCATGCCGGCCTGGCCGTTGTTGGCAAAGAAATGCTGCTGATAGCGAAAGTCGATCAGCGTGTTCAACCCGTCGACAACCTCGACCCAGACATCGCCACCGCGCCCGCCATCGCCCCCGTCAGGGCCGCCATATTCAATAAACTTTTCACGCCGGAAGCTGATACAGCCGCCGCCGCCCGAGCCGGAGCGAATATAGACCTTTGCAAGATCAAGAAATTTCATATCGTCTCCTTAACGCCCGCTGTGGGGCGGCTCAACTGAGTTTACAGATATATGTCCATGTCGGCACATTGCCGTTGCGCGCAACACAAAATGTTTCCGCATCGCCAATATACTCAAACCCTTGGTTTGTCAGCACGCGTGCCGATGCGGGATTGTCTTGAAAAACACTCGCAAAGACCGAGTCACAGCCCTGCGGATTGGCCTCGATCAAAGCCTGAACAGCGCCCGAGGCGATTCCGGTGTTCCAAAACGCCGGCGCAACCCAATAGCCGATTTCGGATTGGTTGCGATCCATGCGAGAGAGGCTGATAAGTCCGGTGAGGCTCGGGCCGCCGTCTTTGCTGGCGTCAATCGCCCAGACATCTTCACTGCGATCCGCACTCTGGGCGCGCTTGATAAAGGCCTCCGTGTGCCCCGGCGGCAAAGGATGCGCAATGCGGCTCGTATTGCGCGCCACACGCTGATCGCCCGCATAAAGCTCAATCATCGCCTGATCCGAAGCCACAAGCGGCCTCAACTCAAATTTCTCTTTTGAAACAAGTTCTTGAGCGACACTTCTCATATGTATCATACGCTCTCCCCTTTAAAATAAAACAAGTAAAACAGAAGCCACAGTCAAAGCTGCAAGGCTCCACATAAGGTATTTTTCTTCCGGCCTCCCCGCCAGAAGGGCCGCAATCCGATCTCCGGCATAGGCCCAGACCGGATGTAGAATAAGCTGCAAGCCAAGCAGACACAGCGCGATGGTGAGCGTGGCCTCAAAGCTCGGTGTGCCAGCTTGGGTAAAACTGGTGAAGCCGGTGGTGATCATCGCCCAGGCCTTCGGATTGAGCGGATGGACCCATAGCCCGGCCAGAAATCCGGGCGCAGCGCCCTCGGCTGTGCCCACGCGCAGACGCATATTCGCAACTTTCCACGCCAGCCAGCAGATATAGGCCACACTGGCCCATTTGAGCGCTTCAAATATCCAAGGCGCCGTTTTGGCAAGCTCCATCAGACCAAAGCCGATCGGCCAGATAATGAGCTGCTTGCCAAGCGCCACACCCGCCACAAAGGGCAGCGCGGCGCGAAAGCCAAAGCGCGCGCCTGTCGCCATAAGCGCCATATTCGCCGGCCCCGGTGTGCCCACCTGAGACGCGCCAAAGACGAGAAATGCTGCCACAGAAACGCTCATTCTTGAGCTCCAAAATACGAAAAAGGGACCGGTTCTTCACCGATCCCTTGTTTGTCTTAAAACCTTAAGGTCCGGTTACTCAGCGGCCTCCGCCACCGGGAGAACCGAAATAAAGGTGCGGCC
>JAHBAN010000186.1 GCA_018500075.1 Flavobacteriia bacterium
CACCAAGACACAGAAGACGATGCCCTCATCGGGATCAAATCCACCGCCCGCCTGTTTGGAGCACAAAGCCCTCTCTGGCTCAGCCGGTTTCTCGCCGGCACTGTGACGCTGATGGGGGTGGCAATCCTCGCCGCCATGCTCAGCAGTGCAAGCGGCCCGATTGCCTTGGTGATGGCGCTTGTCGGGGCCTGTGTGATGGGCTGGCATTTGCTCTGGCAACTCAATCATTTTGACCCCGACGATGGCGCAAAACTGGTCAAACTGTTTCGCTCCAATCGCGACGCCGGGCTGATCCCTCTGCTGTTTTTCGCCGTCGCGCTTTTAGTTTGATTGAAACCCCTGATATGACTCCTTAAGAGAGGTCGGGTAACCGCTGAAAATAGGTCTAATGCGCGTATCATCCCTTCTTATTCTTGCCGGAACTTTCGCAAGTGCCGCTTTGTTGAGCCTGATTGCCGCACGGTTTGCGGTGACGCTTGTGGAAGAAACCTCAGAATACAGCGTTCGCCAATCGCTTGATGCAAAGTCGCTCACCTGGGCCGAGGTTTACGCAGACGGGCTTCAAGTCGTGCTCACAGGCACAGCCCCCTCCGAAGCCAGCCGCTTTCTCGCCATAAGCACCGCCGGAACGGTCGTTGATGCGGCCCGTGTGATTGACGAAATGGATGTAGAGGCCCTTGCGGCCTTGGCTGCGCCGCGCTTTTCAATCGAAATATTACGCAACGAAAATGACGTCTCCCTGATCGGGTTGATCCCCGCATCGGCGGATCGGGAAGACCTTCTGAGCCGCCTTGCCCGGATCTCCAATGATGACGAAATCGCCGACCTGCTGGAAAGCGCCGATTATGACATCCCCGATGGCTGGGACAATGCCGTTGATTTCGGCCTCGAAGCACTGGAAGCCTTGCCGCGCTCGAAAATCTCCATTGATGCCCGCCGCGTGACCATAACCGCCATGGCCGAAAGCGAAGCGCGCAAGCTCAAGGTCGAAGCCCGCCTCAAGCGCGATGCGCCCTCCGGTTTGCGTGTCGGCTTTGATATTTCCTCGCCCCGCCCGGTGATCACGCCGTTTACGCTTCGGTTCCTGCAAGATGAAACAGGCCCGCGGTTTGACACCTGTTCGGCCCATACCGAAGAAGGCCGCTCCAAGATCCTCGGGGCCGCGCGCAAGGCGGGTCTTGAGGGCGAGGTAGACTGCCGTATCGGGCTTGGCGTGCCGTCGCCCCACTGGTCTGATGCTGCGGCGCAGTCGATTGCGGCGATCGCCGAACTCAACGGTGGCTCGGTCACCTTCTCGGATGCCGATATCACTCTCGTGTCTGCGCCGGGGGTTGATCAACGCGCGTTTGACCGTGTGGTTGGCGCGCTCGAAAACAGCCTGCCAGATGTCTTTGCCCTGCACGCCGTGCTGACGCCTGATCCCTCCGATCCCGGCCAAGGCCCAGCCGAATTTGTTGCGACACTCAGCCCCGAGGGGCTAGTGCAACTCAACGGGCGCCTGAACGACGAGATCGTCGCGCAAACAGCCGAAAGCTTTGCCACCGCCCGCTTTGGCAGCGCCACCGTCAGCAACCGCGCCCGCACCGATGAGACCTTGCCAAGCGAGTGGCCCTTACGGGTCCTTTCCGGCCTTGAGGCACTCTCGCTTTTGTCAAACGGTTCTGCCCGTGTCACTGCAGAGGACATCACCATCTCCGGCAACACAGGGAGCACAAGCGCCCGCTCCGACATCAGCAAGCTCTTGTCTGACAAGCTCGGCGAAGGCGCGCGGTTTTCTGTGGATGTAACCTATCTTGAGAAGCTCGACCCGATCGCCAGCCTGCTCACGCCGGAGGAATGCGAAGCCAAAATCGCCGAAATCCTGAAGCTGCGCAAAATCACATTTGAGCCGGGCAGCGACACCGTCGATGCTGCGTCGCTGGGCACTCTGGATGAAATCAGCGAGGTGCTCGGAAATTGCACCGAATTGCGGATGGAAATTGCAGGTCACACCGACAGCCAGGGCCGCGAAATCATGAACGAAGCGCTCTCCAAATCTCGTGCGCTCGCTGTGTTAAACGCGCTGCGCGACCGGCGCGTGCCGACCAGCAGTTTCACAGCTGAGGGCTATGGAGAAACCCGCCCCATCGCCACAAACGACACCGAAGAGGGGCGCGAAGCCAATCGGCGCATCGAAATCACGCTTGTGCGCCCCGAGCCTCTTGTCGAAGTGCAAACAACGCTTGAAAGCGAAGAGCAAACGGGTGCATCAGGCACCACTGATCAAGCCGCCGACGACGACGCGGCCACGAGCGAAGGGCAAGACCAATGACCAGAACAGAGTTCATCATCGCCACGGCGATCATTCTCTTTATTGCGTTCTGTATGGGATGGTTTGTGAACTGGCTGATCCACCGTTTCACGCGGGTTTCCCGTGGCGATATGGAGGAGCTTGAGAAAATGGCCCAAGAGCTGCATGAAGCCGAAGAAACCCGTGATCAGGCCATCACCTATCTTCAGCAGCGCGAAGCCGAGCTGACCAACCAGCTCTCGCAGACCGAGGCGGAACTCGCCGCCGCGATGGACGGGTTGCGCGACGCGCGCCATGAGACAGAAGAAATGCGCGCATATGTCGAGCGTATCAGCAGCGGCAACAGCTAGGGCAAGACAGGCTCCAAGCCAGCGAAGCGGGCAAAGCGCTTGAACTCGGCTTGCCATTTTTTGTCACGCTGCGCCCCCCATCGAACGCCGTCTTCGGGCCAAAGCCGGGTGATATGCAGACATCCTGCCGCGCGATCGGCACGCAGCAAGACACGCCCGACAAAACGCGCGCCCTCAAGGAGCGGGTAGACATAATACCCCCACCGGCGCTGTGATTCGGGCACGAAAATCTCGTTGCGATAAGAGAAGCCGAACAGGCGTTCGGTGCGTTTACGATCCCGTATCGCGGGGTCAAACGGGTTGAGCAGCCGCATCGCGCCACGCGGCTTTGCCAGCGTCGCCATCCGGTCTTCAAGCCCCGGCAAGGCCCAAAGCTGCGCTGTTTTTTCATCCGCTTGCGTCACGGTCACAGACAGAAGCTCTTCACGGTGGGCCGCCAGCCAGGCTTTCACTTCTGCCGCCGCGCAGCCCCCCCAGAAGCGCTGGATGTCTCCGGCGCTGCCAAAGCCCAGCCGCTCGAGCGCAGAACGGCACAACCAATCGATCTGCGCCGCATCACTGAGCCTAACCGATTGTAAATGCTTTGGAAAAACACGCTCCGCCAGATCGTAATACTTTACAAAATTCTCCCGATGCGAAGTCGCGAGTTCGCCCGCATACCACATATAGTCCAGTCCGAGCTTATGCGCGGGCCTATGCCACATGGCTTTCGGGCGCGGCGCGGCGCTGTCAAAGTCGCGTGTTGAAAGCGGGCCTTCGCAGGCAATACGGGCCTTCAGCGCGGCGCGGCCCTGTGCATCGGGCATATTTTTCCACCAGCCGGCCTGAGAAATTTTCTCGGCATGGCGCGAAAATTGTCGCCGCCACATCGGCAAAAACGGCATTGGAATGAGGCTGGCGTCATGCGTGAAGTGCTCAAAAAAATCGCGCGATTCCAAGTGCTTACCAAGATCTCCGGCGCGATAGGATGCATTGCGGGACCAGAGGATATGATCATGTGCGCGCTCGACATGGCGGATAGAATCAAGCTGCACAAAGCCCAGAGCCGCCCCAATCTGCGGGATATCAAGCGCACCCTTGGGGGCGCCCCAAAGCCCATGCTGATCGAGCCACAGCCTGCGTGCGCAGGCGTTGCTCAGGCTGAGATCGGTCATGAGGACCAGCGGGCCAGCGCGTCTTCGTCTTCGTCACGCGCCTCAACCCAAGCCGACCCGTCTTTTGTCACTTCTTTTTTCCAAAAAGGGGCGCGCGATTTCAGAAAATCCATCAAAAACTCGGCGGCCTCAAAAGCATCCTTTCGATGTCTCGCGGCGGTTGCGACCATCATGATTGTTTCGCCTGGCCGCATTTTGCCAATTCTGTGAAGGACCATGGCATCTTCCAGTGACCATTTGGTTAACGCATTATGCGCAATCTGGCGCAGGGCGGCTTCTGTCATGCCCGGATAGTGCTCGATATCCATATAATCGAGCGTGCCTTTGGTTGTGTCGCGCACAATCCCTGTGAAGGTCACAACCGCTCCTGAGGCGCTTGTCTTGTTGGCAAATGCGCCGGCCTCGGCGCCCAGATCAAACGCCTCCTGCTGAACCCGTATGTCCATTTATCCCCCTGTCATCGGAGGGAAAAAGGCCACTTCCCTGACGCCCTCCAAGGGCGCATCAAAGTCTGCAAGCGCCTGATCGAGCGCGACACGCAACGCGGAGACATCGGCAAAAGCCGCAGCATAGCGCGCTTCGCGGGCGCTCAGCTCGGCAACCAGCTCGGAGACTGTTTTTGCTTTGGTTTCAACCTCTTCCCGTGGCAGGCCGATCCGCTCGCGCACCCATGCGAAGTAAAGCACATCCATAGCTCAATCCTTTAGATGTGGCAGGGATTTGCGGAAATAATCCCACCCCGTGATCATGGTCAGTATGGCAGCCAGCCAGAGCAAAACGACACCGATCTGGCCCGCCCAATACATTCCTTCGGCCTTCCAGCGCAGGCCTTGAAGATCGTCTTCTGCGCCGGTCATAATCGCCTCAAAGAGCGCATCATCCATGCCCCATGCGGCCATAACGAGGTAATGTTCAAACACCCCTTTGGAAAACAGAACAGCGATTGCCACCATTTGGAGGGTGGTTTTCCATTTGGCGAGCTGTGTGACTTTGAGGGTGCCGGCGGTGTCGCCGAGGAACTCGCGCAGGCCCGAGACAAAGACCTCGCGGAAGAGAATAAAGGTGGCTGGCAGCACAAGCCATGGTGTCCAGCTTGTATCGGAATACCCTATGATGACCATCAAGGCGATCACGACCATCGCCTTATCGGCGATCGGATCGAGCATCGCGCCGAGCTTGGTTTCTTGCTTCCAGATCCGTGCGAGATAGCCGTCAAACCAGTCGGTAATGGCCGCGGTGACGAAGAGAACAAGCGCGAACCAATCCGCGTAAGGCCTTGCAAACGAAAAGAACATCACCGCCACCGCAGGCGCGGCGAGCAGGCGCAGGACTGTCAAAATATTAGGCACATTCCAAATCATAATGAGGCCCTTTTAGCCCGTTTAGGGGCGAGGGAAAAGCGTCAATCTACGCTGTGGGGCCGCCTATAGGGCAAGCTGTGCATAGAGCAGTATGGACAGCAAAGACCGCGCGCTGACCTTTGGCCTTGTTAACTATTGCACGCCAGGATGACGGCTCTTTTCGCATAAGGACACCCCATGCCACGGATGACAAAAGACAGAGCCCGCCTCACCCTCTTTGAAGAGCTGAAAACCTTGCAGGACGATCTGCGCAACGATTGGATAAACCGCTCCCTGCCCAAGGACTGGAACGGCTCTATCAGCGCCTTCGGGTATAGCGGGCAAAAAGAAAAGATCTCGATCAGGCTTGATACGGATATGCTCAGATGGTTTCGAAGCCTCGGGCCGGGCTATCAGGCCAAAATGAACACCGTGCTTCGGATCTACTGGACGGCGCTTATCTCGGGAATGGTGCGGGCGCATTATGACGACCAAAGAGTCACCCCGTTGTTTGAAGAAATGATCCTGCGCAAAGCCGAGTTGTCGCAGCGTGAGCGCGAGGCGCGCGCCAGCCAAACCGATAAAGAGCCGCCTCTTGACTGAGGGGCGCGTCTAGCCTTTTTCGTGGAAGAAATCATAGATTGTTTCGGCCATCGTATCCGAAATCCCGTCCACGGCCTTGAGATCGGCAAGGGCGGCACGGCTGACGGCTTTGGCGCTCCCGAAATGTGTGAGCAAGGCGCGTTTGCGCGTCGCGCCGACCCCTGGCACATCATCCAGCGGCGTCGCGCTGATGGCCTTGGAGCGCTTGGCACGGTGGGTTCCGATGGCAAACCTGTGGGCCTCGTCGCGCATCCGTTGCACAAAGTATAGCACAGGGTCATTGTGGCGGAGCGCAAAGGGCGGCTTGCCCGTGCGGTAGAATTCTTCCTTGCCTGCGTCGCGGTCTACGCCTTTGGCAACGCCCACCATCGGGATATCGGACACGCCCATTTTGTCCATGATCGCACGCACGGCAGAGACCTGTCCGATCCCGCCATCAATCAGCAGCAGATCGGGCCAGAGGCCTTCTTTTTTGAGCGGGTCATCCTTGATCAGACGTTTGAAGCGGCGCTCGAGCACTTCTTTCATCATGCCAAAGTCGTCTCCGGGGGTCAGCTCATTTCCTTTGATGTTGAACTTGCGGTAGTGGTTTTTCATAAACCCGTCCGGCCCTGCGACAATCATCGCGCCCACGGCGTGCGCGCCCTGAATGTGAGAGTTGTCATAAACCTCGATCCGCTGGGGCGGCGCGGAGAGCGAAAAGGCCTCGGCCAAGCCGCTCAGAAGCTTGGCTTGGGTGGCTGTTTCTGCGCTCTTGCGGGCCAGACTTTGCTGGGCGTTGCGCAGCGCAAACTCGATCAGCTCGGCTTTTTCGCCACGCTGCGGAAGCAGGATTTCAACTTTGCGCTGCGCCTTTTCACTCAGCGCTTTTGCCATCAGCTCGGTGTTTTCGATCGGATGGGAGAGCAGAAGCTGGCGCGGCGGCTCCTTGCCGTCATAAAACTGGCCAATGAAGGCTTCGAGCACTTCCGGAGCCTCGATCTCCTCGCTGCCGACGCGGGGGTAAAAGTCGCGATTGCCCCAATTCTGATTGGCGCGAATAAAGAAGACCTGCACACAGGCTTGGCCCTTGTCCATATGCAGCGCGATCACGTCGGCCTCGGCGGTGCCACGCGGGTTGATGCCTTGGGTGCTCTGCACTTGGGTCAGCGCTTTGATCCGGTCGCGCAGCGCCGCGGCCTTTTCAAACTCCATCGCATCGGAGGCTTTTTGCATATCCGATGCCAGCTTTTCCTGAAGGTCGGTCGAGCGGCCAGAAAGATAGCGCTCGGCGTCGCGGACGTGATCGCGATATTCATCTGCCGTGACCTTGCCCACACACGGCCCCGCGCAGCGCTTGATCTGATATTGCAGGCAAGGGCGCGTGCGGCCCTCAAACTCGCTGTCAGAGCAATTGCGCAGCAAAAACACGCGCTGAAGCTGCGCCAGAGAGCGCGTCACCGCCCCCGCAGAGGCGAAGGGGCCGTAATAGTGGCCCTTTTCCTTTTTGGCGCCCCTGTGTTTTTTGATCATCGGGAAGGCGTGATCTGTCACGAGGATATTGGGAAAGCTTTTATCGTCGCGCAGCAAGACGTTATACTTTGGCTTGAGCTGTTTGATCAGGTTTTGCTCAAGCAGCAGGGCTTCTGTTTCGGTCTTGGTGGTGAGGAACATCATCGTCACGGTTTCGGAGATCATCCGCGCGATACGCCCTGAATGCCCGGTCGGTCGGGCATAACTAGACACGCGCGCTTTGAGGTTGCGCGCCTTGCCGACATAGAGCACCCGCGCCTGCTCATCGAGCATACGATAGACCCCCGGCGCGCCTGTGAGGGTCTTCACATAATCGGCAATCACCCTATGCCCTTTCGGGGCGGTCTCGCGGTCTGTCTCGGTCATGACGGCTGTGTCTCGATTCGCCTGTTGGCTGCAATGTTACCCCGACGGGAGCAAGAGGAAAGCTCTCCCCGATTCCTGTGGATAAGTCTGAGCATAACCAAAGGCGAAGTGGAATTTTTCTTTATTTTTAACCAGTTTGATTGAATTGCCTAAAAAATAGGCACTTCTGTAAGTGCTTGATTTTGAGTGGTATTTTTATGGGGGCATGGCAAGGCTTTGGTTTTATTAAGTTTTTGTAAACCATTTGTGACCTGTATTGTGCCCCCGTGCAAAACTTCTGGTGCTGATCCGCACATCCGATCTATTCGACCCCGAGGACATCGGGCGTTTGCCATGCAAGATGTTGGCCGCCATCGACGCAGAGAAGCTGCCCTGTCACGGCGGGCGCATCCAGAAAATACCCCAGCGCGGCCGTGATATCGGCCGGGTTGGCGCCCCGTTGCAGCACGGTGTTCTCGCGCTGGCGCGCGAAATGGCTCTCGCTTTGGCGGCTCCCTTGAAGGGTGGGGCCAGGCCCGATCGCATTGACCCGGATTGCGGGGGCGAGGCCTTGGGCGGCTGTCTGGGTCAGCGCCCACAGCCCCATCTTGGCAATGGTATAGGTGCTGAATTCGGGGGTGAGCTTGCGCAGCCGTTGATCGACCATATTGACCACGAGCGCCGTGGCGCGCGGCTCGCCGTTTGCGTCTCTTGCTGCCTCGGGCGCTTGGGCTGCGAAGGCCTGCATCAAGACAAAAGGCGCGCGCAGATTGGAGCCGATATGGCGCTCCCAACTTTGGCGGGTTGCGGTTTGAAGCGTGTCATATTCAAAGATCGACGCGTTGTTGACAAGGCAGGTGAGCGGCTGGCCCAAGGCCTCTGTGGCACGCGCCACGAGAGTTTCTGTCGCATCTTCCTGAAGCAGATCCGCCTGCAAAGCCACAGCCTGCGCCCCCTGTGCCGCCAGCTCCTCAACCAGAGCATCCGCCGCTGCGGATGAGCTGTTGTAATGGATGGCCACAGCATAGCCGCGCTGCGCCAGATAGCGCGTCATGGCCGCGCCGAGCCGCTGGGCGCCGCCTGTGATGAGAGCCGCCCCGCTCATGCGAGCACCACGGCGCTGATATAGGCCAGATACAGCCCGACAAGCAAAACCCCCCAGCCGCGCGTGATATCGCGCTTGAGGAATACAAAGGGGATGAGCAGCAAGGAGGAGGCCAGCATCACCCAGAGGTCAAACCGCAGGAACTGCGGATCAACCGGGATATCGCCAAGCAGCGCGGTGATCCCGATAATCGCCAGCAGATTGAACATATTGGAGCCGATGACATTGCCCAAAGCCACATCGGCCTGACGGCGCAGCGCGGCCATAACCGTTGTGGCGAGTTCGGGCAACGAGGTTCCCAGAGCCACAAGCGTCAGGCCGATCACTGTTTCGGTGACGCCGAAATCGCGGGCGATATTCACCGAGCTGTCGACGAGGATATCGGCTCCGAGCGGCAGGCCGATCAGGCCCAGCAGAAGAAAGACCATGATCTTCCACCATGGCAATTCCGGGTCAGCGCCCTCGACCTCTTCCAGATCGTCGCGCTCCAGCGCGGCTTCGGCGGCGCGGGCATCACGGCGATGGTTGCGGGCGTGCAGGAAGCTGTCGGTGAGCACCAGAGCCAGTGCTGCGAGAAGCACAAGCCCGGCCCAGACATCAAACACGCCCCGAAACGCCAGCGCGATGAAAAGCAAGGTGCTGGCGAGCATATAGATATAGTTTTTGCGGGTGTTGCACTCGGATGTGTGCATGGCGGCCAGAAAAGCCGGAAAGCCCAGAACCATCAGGATATTTGCGGTATTGGAGCCGACGACATTGCCCATAGCAATGTCAGGCGCATTGTCTGCAACGGCCTTGATGGCGATGAGCAGTTCGGGGGCGGATGTGCCAAAGGCAACAATCGTCAGGGACACCACAAGCGCCGGGATTCCCATGCGCAGGGCAAGATTGACGGCGCCGCGGACAAGACTGTCTCCCGCCAGAAGCAATATCAACAGACCAAGAGCGGCGAGCAGCCAATCCATGCGTTACCCTTTTGTTTTGCAGGGGCATGGCCCCTTGCCGATCCGAAAGCGCTTGCACTTGGGGCAGCGCTTGTCGGTGATTGATTTGACTCCAGGCACCTGAAGCTTGCCGAACATAGCCAAGACACCCATGGCGACCAGAAAAAGTGTGACGATCTTGAATATCATGCGCTCATAGTCCGAAGCGGGCAAACTGCGCCCGTTCCTCCAGAGCGGCCACCCCGTCCTCAAGGACCTGCGCGCCAAACCGCGAGAGCAGCGGCTTTTTACGGCCATACCGGATCAAGCGGACCTTTTCACCATAAAGCTCTTTGAGCTTTGGCTCGACATGGCCGATCCCGTCAATCAGGCCCAATTCCAGCGCCCGGCCCGCGAGCCAGAATTCGCCTGTGAACAGCTCTGCCGTGTCATCAAGCTTGCCCGCCCGCCGGGTCTGAACATGGGCGATAAAGAGCGTGTGCAGCTCTGACAAAAGCCCTTTGAGGCGCGTCACATCTGCCGGTTTTTCCTTTTGAAAAGGGTCCAGCGTCGATTTGGACTTCCCGGCGGTGTAAACCCGCCGCTCTATGCCCTGCCGTGCGAGCAGCTCATGCGCGCCAAAGCCCGCCGAAATCACCCCGATCGAGCCAATGATGCTGCCGCCGTCGGCCCAGATGTCATCAGCCGCCGCCGCGAGCCAGTAGCCGCCCGAGGCCGCCACATCTTCGACAAAGGCGTGAACCGGGATCTGCTTTTCATCTGCCAGTCTGCGAATGCGCGAGGCGATCAGCGCGGACTGGACAGGCGAGCCGCCCGGCGAATTGAGGATCAGCGCGACCGCCTTGGGCTTGCCTTTGCGAAAGGCCCGTTCGATCAGCGGCGCAAGCGCCTCGTCAGACAGGCTGCCGCGGGTGCCTGCGGCAATGCTTCCGGCGAGCCGGATCACGGCCACGCGAGGCTGTTTCTTAAAGAAGGGCAATTTCAATCTCATACCTGCCCATGTAAAGCCGTGGGAGGGGCGAAACAAGGTCGCGCCGGTTCTGATCGGAAAAGTTTTTGGCACTGCGCCTGCATCTTCTGCCCCCCCTGTTCTCTTATGGCTTCAGCCGGTAGCCCGACTTGAAAATCCACCCGATGATGAGCAGGCAGGCCCCGGTGAAGCCCGCGATCGCCAACAGAGACACGCCGATTGGCACATCGGCGGCGCCATAAAACGACCAGCGGAAGCCCGAGATCAGATAGACCACAGGGTTAAACAGCGACACGGTTTGCCAGACGGCGGGCAACATCGTGATCGAGTAGAATGCCCCGCCAAGGAAGATCAGCGGCGTGAGCACGAGCAAGGGGATGAGCTGGAGCTGTTCAAAATTGCCGGCCCATATCCCGATAATGAAGCCAAACAGCGCGAAGCTGAGGCAGGTCAGCAGCAAAAACGCGAGCATCGCCATGGGATGGGCGATTTGCAGCTCGATGAAAAAGGAGGCTGTCGCCAGGATCACCAGCCCGATGAACAGCGCCTTGGTTGCGGCGGCCCCGACATAGCCCAGCACAATCTCAAGGAAGTTGACCGGCGCCGACAACAGCTCGTAAATTGTTCCGGTGAATTTGGGGAAATAGATCCCGAAACTCGCATTGGAGATAGATTGTGTCATCACCGACAGCATAATCAGGCCGGGCACGATAAAGGCGGCATAGCTGACGCCCTCGACCTGTTGAATTCGGCTGCCAATCGCGGCTCCGAAGACAACGAAATAGAGCGATGTGGAAATCACCGGCGAGATGAAACTTTGCACAAAGGTGCGAAAGAAGCGGAGCATTTCGGCCCGGTAGATTGTCAATACAGCAGACCAGTTCATGCCGCGTCCTCCTTTGGGGGTTCGCGGGTCAGGCCCACAAAGATATCTTCAAGACTGGATTGTGTCGTTTTGAGATCAGCAAGTTTAAGCCCGGCGCGCGCCAGATCGGCCAGCAGCGCTGTGATCCCGGTCGCCTCGCCTTTGGTGTCATAGCTGTAAACGAGCGTTGCGCCCTCATCGGCCAGCACAAGCCCATATCCGGCCAGCATATCCGGCAGGGTTGTGACCGGCGCGCGCAAGGAAATCCGCAGCTCTTTGCGGCCCATCCGTTCCATCAGCGCGGTCTTGTCCTCAACCAGCAGAAGCGCGCCTTTGTTGATGACACCGATACGATCCGCAATCGCCTCGGCCTCTTCGATATAATGTGTGGTCAGAATGATGGTGACACCATCGGCCTTGAGCTTGGCAACGATCTCCCACATATCCCGGCGCAGCTCGACATCGACGCCGGCGGTCGGCTCGTCCAGAAACAGAACCCGCGGCTCATGTGCCAGCGCCTTGGCGATGAGCACGCGGCGTTTCATACCGCCAGACAGCTGCATCGTGCGGTTGTCGCGCTTGTCCCAGAGCGAGAGTTGCTTGAGGATGCCTTCGATCTTGGCGTCATCCCGCTTGAGGCCAAACAGCCCGCGCGAAAAGCGCACCGCATCCAGCACCTTGGTGAAAGGATCGAGCGCAATTTCTTGCGGCACAAGGCCGACAAGCCGTCGGGCTTTGCGATAGTCGGTGACACTATCATGGCCCCCGATCCGCGCCTGCCCTGCGGTTGGCGAGACGAGACCGCACAGCACAGAAATGAGCGTCGTCTTGCCTGCGCCATTGGGACCGAGCAGCGCAAGGATTTCGCCTTCGCCAATCTCTAGGCTCACGCCCTTGAGCGCCTGAAACCCGCCATCATAGGTTTTTTGCAGATCGTCGATTTCGACTATGGCCATGCCCTGCCCTCCTCTTCGCGTGGCGACCCTACCTGCCAGCTCCGGCAAGTGAAACCTCCAAAGCATCTTTGTCGCAAAACGGCGCGCGCTGTCGCTTCGGCTCTGTTAACAGGTTATGCAAAGGACAGGGTATGAGCGAAGTTATGAACCGCCCCGCTGTGGGCATTTTATTTGTGATCGCGGGAATACTGGCGATCAGTGTCAACGACTTGCTGATCAAGCTTCTGTCGGGGGGCTACCCTCTGCACGAGATGGTGTTTATCCGCTCAGGGATCGGGATTTGCTTCAGTCTTGTTCTGGTTCAGCTGGAGGGCGGCTGGCGCATTCTCAAGACCAAAACGCCGGGGTTGCACCTCTTGCGCGGCGGGTTTGTTGTTGTGTCAAACCTCAGCTATTTCGCTGCGCTGGCGGTCTTGCCTTTGGCGGATGCAACGGCCCTGTTTTTTGTGGCGCCCTTGATGATCACTGTTTTGTCGATCCCTATTTTGGGCGAAAAAGTCGGGCCTTGGCGTCTGGGGGCCGTTGTTGTCGGCTTTGGCGGGGTGATCTTGATGATGCAGGCGTGGCGCGGTGCGAGCGCGCCTTCGGATGTGCATTGGCTGATCCTTGTTTTGCCGATGTTTTCTGCCCTGACCTATGCGCTCAACCAGTTGATGACCCGCAAACTGGGCGTGGCCAGCAAGGCCAGCGCCATGGCGGTTTATATTCAGGGTCTGTTTATTGTCGTCTCGCTCGGTTTTTTCGTGGTGGCAGGCGATGGCCGCTTTGCCCAAGGCGCCACCAATGAAAGCGTGATCTTTTTGTTGCGGGCCTGGGTCTGGCCCGAAGGCAGCGACCGTTGGCTCTTTCTCGGGCTTGGACTCAATTCGGCAATCATCGGCTATTGCTTGGGGCAGGCCTATCGTCTTGCCAGCGCGGCCACAGTTGCGCCGTTTGAATATCTTGGCCTGCCGCTGGCGGTTTTCTGGGGCTGGGTGTTCTGGGCCGAATTCCCCGCGCCCCTGGTTCTGGCGGGGATCGCATTGATCATGGGATCGGGGCTGTTTGTCTTTGTGCGCGAACGCATCAAGAGCCGCCCGATGATCAAGAAACGTGTGAACCGCCGGTATTAGCGGTTGCTTTTGGGCAGAGGCGCGTTGGCTGTCCAGTCCCATGTGCCCTCGTCGCGGTCCTGCACCGCTTGCTTCCATGTCTCGCTTTCGGCACGCGCCTTGAAGTTCAGCCCCTCGGGGCTGTGGCGGGTGATGCCGTCAAAGACGGTGGCGAGCCGCTGGGTGGCATTGAGCGTGGCCTCCATCGGCTGGTTGATCATCATCTTCTGCATGGCGAGCTGGTTGACGGGAACGGAGGCCATGCGCGCGGCGAGCGCCTCGACCTCATCATCCAGCTCCGCCTCCGGCACGGCCTTGAGCACAAGGCCCATCTCGGCCGCCTCGGCGCCTGTGATCTTGTCACCCGTGAACAGCATCCGCTTGGCCTTTTCCGGCCCCAAGCGGTAGACCCACATCGCCGTTGTCGGACAGCCCCAAACACGGGCCGGCATATAGCCGATCTGGGCGTTTTCGCCCATCACCACGATGTCAGAGCAAAGCGCGATATCAGAGCCGCCCGCAACAGCAAAGCCATGCACCTTGCAGATCACAGGCTTGAGGCAGCGAAACAGCGACATGATCTTCTGGGTATTGCCCCACATGAACTGATAATCCTGGATCGGATCCCATGGCATATCCTGCGTGACATTATTGCTGCCGTTTTGCTCGGCATAATACGTCAGATCATAGCCCGCACAGAAAGCCTTGCCCGCGCCTGACAGCAGGATCACGTGCACCCCCGCGTCAGTCTCGGCGCGCGCCACAGCTTCGGCGAGACCTGTCGGAACATCGTCGTCGATGGCGTTCATCACTTCGGGGCGGTTGAGCGTGATGCGGGCGATGCGCCCGTCTTTCTCATAGAGGACTTTGGACATATGCTTTCTCCCTTTTCAGGAGAGCAAAGCAGCCCCAGAGCCTCTAGGCAAGTCCGACGGGACGTCTCAGTCGGGGACGTTGTCGATCCCGCTGCCGCCCCAAGGGTGGCAGCGCAAGATACGGCGGATCATGAGGTAGGTGCCCTTGATGCCACCGTGCTTTTGCAGGGCTTCCATGCCGTAGGCCGAGCAGGTCGGATGATAGCGGCAGCCATGGCCGACCCAAGGGCTAAACACGAGACGATAAAAGCGCACAGGCAACGAAACAACAAAAGCCAGAGGAGTCATGCGCCATGCACCTTTTTCAGCGCATAGGCCAGATCGCCTTTGAGCGCCTCAAAGTTGCGCTCTGCGGTGCTCTCGTGACGCCCGATCAAAACATAATCATAGCCGGCGCGCCCCAGATCCGGCAGCACAAGCCGCGCAGCCTCGCGCAGGCGGCGCTTGGCACGGTTGCGCGCCACGGCATTGCCAACCTTCTTGGAGCAGGTAAACCCGACCCGCATCGGCGCGTCATCGCCCCGTGCCAGACCCTGAAGCATCAGACCCTTTGTGCCGCATTTTTGAGCGCGGGCGGCGGCCAGAAACTCGGAGCGTTTCTTCAATATTTCGATAGGGGCTACCATGAGAGGCTTTTCATACCATCGCGGGAGGAAAACAAGTTAAAACCGCCTGAGACACTCCCAAGCGGTTTTATATTTCTTTCGCAATCCGTTGCCCCGACAGGAGCAAGGCCAGCTTACGCGCTCAGCGACTTGCGGCCACGTGCACGACGTGCATTGAGGATTTTGCGGCCCGCTTTTGTGGCCATGCGTGAGCGAAAACCATGGCGCCGCTTGCGCACGAGGTTGCTTGGTTGGTAGGTGCGCTTCATCGCTCCGTCTCCGATTTATAAG
>JAHBAN010000203.1 GCA_018500075.1 Flavobacteriia bacterium
CGGCCTCGGCGGCAACACCGACGGCGAAGATGCGCTCTACGATACAGCCGTCGCCATCGTGATCAAGGATCGCAAGTGCTCCACGTCCTACATCCAGCGCAAGCTGTCCATCGGCTACAACAAAGCCGCCAAGCTCGTCGAACAAATGGAAGACGAAGGCATCATCTCCGGCGCAAACCACGTCGGCAAGCGCGAGATCCTCGTGCCCGAGCAGCACTAGGCGGGTTTTCGCCCTTCATCTCTAAAAAACACCAGTTTGTTATCGCTTAACAACTGGTGTTTTCCTATTTTACCCCCAAGTCATTGATGCACCAAAGCAGCTGACCTTTTAGGGACTGATTATGAAGCTCAAACACATCTTTCTCGCGCCCGTTCTGGCCCTCGCCCTCGCTGCGCCCGCGCAGGCCGAAAAACTGTCGCTCGACGCGCTCTCGCAGTATTTCAACGCTCTGAAAACGGCCAAAGGCGCCTTCACCCAGATCAACGACGATGGCACAATCGCGACAGGCACACTCTATATCAAACGCCCCGGCAAGATCCGCTTTGAGTATAACCCGCCCGAGACAACGCTGGTGCTCGCCAGCTCCAACACCTTGGCAATTTTCGACCCCAAGACAAACCAAGGCCCCGAGAGCTACCCCTTGGGCAAAACCCCTCTCGCGATCATTCTGGCCCGCACGGTCGACCTGTCGAGCGCAAATATGGTCACCGGCCATAGCTACGACGGCACCGCCACAGTGATCACCGCACAAGACCCTGCGCACCCCGAATACGGCAGCATCGAACTGAAGTTCACAAGCGCCCCGGTCGAGCTGCGCCAATGGGTGATCAACAACGATAGCGGCGCCCGCACAACAATGGTGCTCGGCGCGCTCACCAAAGGCGGCAGCTTGCCAAACAGCCTGTTTGATATCGCCGCCAATACAAGCAAACGCAGCGGCCGCTAAAGCCCGCCTCGCCTAGCGCAAGCGGCGGCAGCCCGACAGCTGGGCACGATACATCTGCGAGCGCTCCCCGACTTCGCCCGCAACCCGCATCAGCCAGGCTTTCTGGCGGTAGGTCCCCCGCGCAAAGCCCGTGTGCCCGTCATGATAGGCAAGATACTGGTTGCGCGCATCGCCCAGCGAAATGCCGTTCCGCTCGCGGCTGATGTTCATATAATAGCCCATGAAATCGCTCGCATCGCGAATATCATTGCGCCGCGCCATGCGCTTGCCCTCTTTGCGCTGATATTCTTTCCAGGTCGCATCCAGCGCCTGTGAATAGCCAAAAGCGCTCGACTGACGCCCCATCGGTATCACCCCGAGCGCATATCGAAACGGCGTGCGCGCATCCGATTTGAATTTGCTCTCCTGATAGATAATCGCCATCTGCACATGAACAGGCACGCCCCATTTGCGCTCAGTCGCCTTGAACGCCCTGTAATAGCTTGGCCGCTCTTTCAAAATGGCACAGGCATTGTCAAGCTGCCGGGGCGCGCTCGTTCCAGGCCCGCGGCCACAGGCCGCCAGCGTTGCCACTATCAAAAATGCGCAAAGGATTCTGCTCATCTGCCCCTCGCTTGTCGTGTTTTTCCAATCATAGCCCATCGCGGTCAAAATCTAAATCAAATTTCTGTGCCCCGAGCGCTTTTCCGCAGACCCGGCAGGCGCAAAACAGCCGACTGTTGGTCAGCGCGTCACAGAGTGTTTCCAGCATTTTCAAGCTCAAAAATAGACAAGCCCCCATTGAAAGCGTTAAGCTGCTCGGATAGGGGCTAATCTATGATGATACGCAAACGTGCCAAATACCACCTCGGGCAAGTTGTCCGCCACAAAAAGCACCCGTTCCGCGGCGTGGTCTTTGACGTGGACCCGCAATTCGCAAACACCGATGAATGGTATGAAGCCATCCCCGAAGACAGCCGCCCCCAAAAAGAGCAGCCCTTCTACCATCTCCTCGCCGAAAACGATCAAAGCTACTATGTCGCTTATGTCTCCGAGCAAAATCTCGTCGCAGACTACTCAGGCGAACCCGTCGATCACCCCGACATCCCCGATCTCTTCGGCCCCTTTCAGGACGGCCAATATCCGCTCCAATTCCAGCTCAACTAAACCAAAGCTCCCAAGCCGAGGCACACAGGCCCGCGCCCGCTTTCCTTTTTCTTTCCAAAAATATCCCAGGGGGCGCGGGGGACAGCGTCCCCCGCACCGGTCGGACTGTGCGCAGCACAGTCCGAAACCCATAGACCCCGGCTCACGCCCTTGGCGCGGAGCTTTACGCCACAGGCCGCCCGTCCGTCTTCCAGGCGCCAAAGCCACCGTCCATTTCCGCCACATTCTCGGCCCCCATGTCCTGTAAGGCCTTCGCCGCCAAAGCCGACCGCCATGCCCCGGCACAAAACAGGATAATCTTTTTGTCGGTGGCAAAAGCCTCTTTGTGATAGGGGCTGGCCGGATCAAACCAAAACTCGAGCATCCCCCGCGGCGCGTGCAACGCGCCGGGAAACCGCCCTTCGCGGTCAAGCTCGCGCGGATCACGAATATCCACAACAAGCGCCTCGCCCGCTTGCGCCAGCCGCCAGACCTCCTCGCGGCTGAGCGTTTCAATCTCGTCCTTCGCCCGCATCACAAGCTCTTTCACTGATGTCACAGCCATGCTCAATACCCCAGCGCCGCGCCGTCTTTGCGCGGATCAGAAGCCCCTTCCAAGAGGCCGTCGTCCCGAATGCGGATCGCCTGCGCGCCGCCCAGCGGTCCCTCCGGCACAACAACCTTATGACCCATCGCAACAAGCTCGGCCCGCACCGCCTCGCTATAGCCCTTCTCGACCTTCAGCGTGCCGGCCTCGGCAAAACACCGCGGCGCATCAATCGCGCTCTGCGCATCCATGCCAAAATCCGCCATATTGGTGACAAACCGCGCATGACCACAGGGCTGATACTGCCCCCCCATCACCCCAAAGGGCAGCGTCGCCCGCCCCTCTTGCGCCAGCAGTCCGGGGATAATCGTGTGCATCGGCCGCTTGCCGGCGCCATACACATTCGGGTGGGTCTCCTCCAGAGTAAAGCCGGCGCCACGGTTTTGCAGCAAAATCCCGAATTTCTCCGAGGCAATGCCCGAGCCAAACCCGTGAAAGATCGAATAGATCAGGCTCACAGCCATCCGGTCCTTATCCACGACCGTAATATAAACCGTGTCCTTATGGACCGCCTCGCTGATCGGTGCCGCAGCCGCCATGGCGCGTTTCGGATCAATCAGCCCCGCCAGCTCGGCCGCCGTCGCCATGCTGAGCATATGCTCGACGCGCTTGCTTGTGTCGGGGTCGGCAATAAAGCGGTTGCGCGCATCATAAGCGAGCTTGGTCGCCTCCGCCTCGATATGCGCCCGCTGCGCCCCAAACGGCTCCATGCTGCCAAGATCGAAATGGCTCAGGATATTGAGCAACAAATTGGCCGTCGCGCCCTGCCCGTTTGGCGGATGCTCCAGAAGGTCTGCGCCCTTATAATGGCTGCCCACCGGCTCGGTGTAAAAACTCGTCGCATCGGCAAAATCGCTCAGCTCGTGCACGCCGCCAAGCGCCTTGAGCGCCGCAACCATATCTTCGGCAACCTCGCCTTCGTAAAAGCCCTTGCGCCCCTCTTTCGCCACACGCCGGAGCGCCTCGGCCTGCGCCGGCGCGCGAAACACCTGCCCCACCTGCCCGGGCCGCCCCTCTATCATATAATGCTTCAGCCCGTGGCCCTGAAGCGCCTTGCCCGCCTCGGGCCAGTCAAAGGCCACACGCGCCGCCACGGGCACACCCTCCTCGGCATAGCGGATCGTCGGCGCCAGAATGGCGTCGATCCCCAGCTTGCCATAATCCTGCGACAGGCGGCAAAACCCGTCCATCGCCGTTGGAATCGTCACAGCTTCCGGCCCGTTCAGCGGCACAGCCCGCGCGCCCCGCGCCGTCAATGCCGCAAGATCTGCCCCCGCCGGCGCACAACCCGACCCGTTGAGCGCGCGAATAGCCCCGCCCTCGCGCTCCTGAAACAAAACAAAGCAATCGCCGCCAATTCCCGTCATCTGCGGTTCGCAAATACCAAGCAACACCGCACCGGCAATCGCCGCGTCCATGGCGTTTCCACCACGCTCCAGAATATCAACAGCAACCTTCGCCGCCAAAGGATGCGAAGTGGCACACATACCATTTTGAGCCAATACGGGCGAGCGGCCCGGAAAATGAAAATCGCGCATATCTGATCCATCCTGTTTCACGTCACAGAAAAGACTATGCGCCGCAGAGACCAATGCCAATGCAGATTCATCAGACCGAAACGTCAGAAAGATAAGACCTCGACGCCGCACACTGGGTGGGGGCTATTAACGCACGGCGCCGAGGGAAGCTATATGCAGCTACAAGCCAAGGTATGACAGGTGAATCAGGCGAATCTTCGGGCTGATTATGTCTTTTTCAAGTTTTCTGCTCCGCCAGCGGCGCCCGGGCCGGCATCGCAAATATCGGCCTGAAAGGGCATCGAAAATGTCAGCCGATTGCGCCCGTCCTTGCGCTGATAGCTCAGATCAGCGGCCAGCTTGCGCACCAGATACCAGCCAAAGCCGCCCTCCGGCAAGCTTTCGAGCGGCCCGTCAAGCTGGGGCAAGCCCCCCTGCGCAAGCGCCCCGGATGGCAAGGCACGCCCCTCATCCGTCACCCGAAAATCAAGCCACCCCGCGCGCGCAGCCGCGCTGACAAAAATCGGCCCACGGGATCCGCTGCCATAGGCGTGCTCCACGATATTGTTAAACACTTCGGCCAGCACAAGCTCGATCAAGCCCAGATCGTCCTCGGCAAGCCCGGCCCCGACCAGCCCCGCCATGAGGCTCTGCAAGGCGGCGCGCACATTGAGTTCCGAGCCGGAAAACTCAAGCTGCATCACCTCTTTGATATGTTCAGGGTCGCGCATCTTCGGCACTTCCTCAATCCGCCGTTAACCTGCCTGATAAAACTTCGGCACATCATCGACACTGCCATGAATCGTAAATATCGAATCCATCCGCGTCAGCCGAAAAACCTTGTCGACCGTCGGCGTCAGGCCGGCAAGGTCAAGCCGCCGTGCGCTCCCCATCAGCTTCATAACCGCCACAATCGCGCCAAGCCCGCTGGAATCGACAAATTGAACATCCCGCAAATCCAGAACCACATGGCTCGCCGCGCCCGTCAACGCGCGCAAGGCGTCCTTGAACTTGAGCGCCGCCGCCGCATCAATACGCGCCGCCAGAACCCTGACAATCAAGACATCCCCCGCCTCAGTGCAGCTAAATTCCATAACTCTCTCCGTTACCGTAGAAATACGCCCTTGAGGAACGAGACTAGACGGCAAACCTTTCTATTCGGTAAGGAAGACCCAACTCAGGAGGACTCCCCATGAAGAAAGTAATGATCGCAGGCGCAGCCCGCACGCCAATGGGCGGATTTCAAGGCGTTTTTGATGGCGTCCCCGCCGCCACACTCGGAGGCACAGCGATCGCGGCCGCCCTCGCCGACGCCGGCGCAACCACAGTCGACGAGCTTCTGATGGGCTGCGTTCTCCCTGCAGGCCAGGGCCAGGCCCCCGCCCGTCAAGCCGGCTTCGCAGGCGGCTTGGGCGAGGAGGTCCCCGCCACAACCATCAATAAAATGTGCGGCTCCGGGATGAAAACCACAATGATGGGCTTTGACCAGATCGCCCTTGGCACCGCAGACACCGTCATCGCCGGCGGCATGGAATCCATGTCAAACGCGCCCTATCTTCTGGAAAAAATGCGCGCGGGCGCGCGGATCGGGCACCAGAAGGTGATCGACCATATGTTCCTTGACGGGCTTGAAGACGCCTATGACAAAGGCCGCCTCATGGGCACATTCGCCGAAGACTGCGCCGAGGCCTACCAGTTCAGCCGCGCCGCCCAGGACGATTATGCCATCGGCTCGCTCAACGGCGCGCTCGAGGCGATCCGCTCGGGCGCCTTTGAGGGCGAAGTCGCCCCCGTCACCCTGACAACACGCAAGGGCGAGATCACGATCACAGAAGACGAACAGCCCGCAAAAGCGCGCCCCGAAAAAATCCCGACGCTCAAGCCTGCCTTTCGTGAGGGTGGCACCGTCACCGCCGCCAACGCCTCCTCGATCTCCGATGGCGCGGCCGCCCTCGTCCTCGCCTCCGACGAGGCTGCAAAAGCCCAAGGCCTCACTGTCCGAGCGCAGATCATCGGCCACGCCAGCCATGCCCAAGCCCCCGGATGGTTCGCCACCGCGCCAATTCCCGCGGCGCAAAAACTCCTCAAAACCATCGGCTGGTCTGTGGAAGATGTGGACCTCTGGGAAGTCAACGAAGCCTTCGCCGTGGTTCCGATGGCCTTCATGCAAGACATGGGCATTGCGCGCGACAAGATAAACGTCAACGGCGGCGCCTGCGCCCTCGGACATCCGATCGGCGCATCCGGCACACGCATCATCGTCACGCTGCTCAACGCGCTTGAAAAACGCGGCCTCAAACGCGGCGTGGCCGCAATCTGCATCGGCGGCGGCGAAGGCACAGCGATCGCAATCGAACGCGTCTAGCTCTTTTTCTTTCCAAAAATATCCCGGGGTCTGGGGCAGCGCCCCAGCTCCGCGCTCTCAAAAGGCACAGCCATGCGCGTAAACTACGACACCCTCGCCAAAACACTCCGCTCGCTCACCGCAGGCGAAACCGACACGGTTGCCCTGATGGCCACACTGGTCTGCGAGCTCCATCACGCAGACGAGCGCTTCGACTGGACAGGGTTTTACCGCGTCACAGAGCCGGATTTGCTCAAAATCGGCCCCTACCAAGGCGGCCACGGCTGCCTGCAGATTCCCTTCTCGCGCGGGGTCTGCGGCGCAGCCGCGCGCACAGGAGAGGTGCAACGGGTTGACGATGTCGAGGCCTTCGAGGGCCATATCGCTTGCGCCTCAAGCACCCGCTCTGAGCTTGTCTTGCCTGTGTTCAACGCAGAGGGCGATGTTATCGCCGTGCTCGACATCGACAGCGACCAGCCCGCCGCCTTCACCCAGGAGGATGCCGCGGCTCTGGAGAGCCTATTGGCCGAGGTTTTTGCGAACAGGTGATATCGGATTGCACTTCGTGCAATCCGACCCGTTGAGGGGGCCAGCCCCCTCAAACTCCCCCAACCCGTTTGCACAGCAGATGCGATGACCGATAGGGAGCGGGTGTTGCACCGGCTCGCATGGATATTTGGAGCAATAAAAAAGAGCGTGAAAAAACGCTTTGAAATTTCATCAGCTTGGTGCATCGTGAAAATTGTTAGGCAAATTTCACGGGATTCGGATGAACCAAGCGGCCAGCTCTTCGCAAACTCTCGGAGCCGATCTGCGCGCTTTGCGAAAAGCGCGGGGCTTGACCCTGACCGATATGGCAGAGACGCTTGGCCGGTCGGTTGGTTGGCTCAGCCAGGTTGAGCGGGATCTTTCCGAGCCTTCCATCACCGATCTGCGCCATATGGCCCGCGCGCTGGGCGTTTCTGTTTCGATGCTGTTCAGCCATGCGCCGGCGCCCACAGACGAGGCGGGCTATGTGGTGCGCACCGGGGCCCGCCGCCCCATCGGGTCGGGCGATGCGGGGCTTGTCGAAGAGCTGCTCTCGCCTGATCTCACCGATGATTTCGAGATGGTGCATTCCACTTTCGCGCCGCATTCGCGTATTGGCGAAGAGGTCACGCGCCCCACGCAGGAGGTCGGGTATCTGATTTCCGGCCGTCTTGATCTCGTCATTGGTGGCAAGCGGTTCACGATCCACCCGGGGGACAGTTTCCGCATTCGCGGCGAGCCGTTTGAGTGGATCAACCCCTATGATCAGCCCGCCGTGGCGATCTGGGTCATTGCGCCGCCGGTGTATTGACATGAGCTTTGAGGCCTGGACCCTGTTTGCACTCTTCTGGCTGGTGTTTGTCACAACGCCGGGGCCGAATGCTGTCAATTGTATCCAGTCCGGCCTGCAGCTCGGCTTTCTGCGCGCCTTGCCCGCCGTGGCGGCGATTCTCTGCCAAGCCGCGCTGTTTCTCGCGCTCTCGGGTTTTGGCGTCACCGCGCTGCTCGCGGCCTCGCCCGCGGGCTTTCTCGTGTTGAAATACGCAGGAGCCGGCTTTCTTGTCTATCTCGGGCTGCGCGCCATTCTCATGGCCCATCTGCCGATCAAGACCGGCGCACAAAACGGGCGTTCCCTGTTCTGGCGTGGCTTTCTCATCGCCACAATCAACCCCAAGTCTGTCGCCGGCTACTTGGCCGCCTTCAGCCAGTTTGTCGATCCATCCACCCCGATCGCGGCGCAGATGTGGCTGATTGTGCCCACCGCGCTCAGCCTCACAACGCTCAGCTACTGCACCTATACAGCGCTTGGCGCGGGCCTTGGCAAGCTTGCGCTCGGGGCGGTGTTCAACGCCGGGTTCCGCCGCCTGATGGGGCTTTGCTTTATCGCCTATGGCCTCGCGCTCGGCGCCACATCGGGGAGGGTCTGAGCCATGTTAGAGACGTTTCTTGCCATGGACACCGCGCTCATCCTCGCCTTCACAGGCGCCGGCGTTCTGCTCAATATCACCCCCGGCTCCGATGTGGCCTTTTCCATGGCCTCCGGTATTTCGGGCGGGCCGCGCGCCAGCGTGGCGGCGGCACTCGGGATCATGCTGGGAGGGCTGACCCATATGATGCTCGCCGTGCTTGGCATTTCGGCGGCGCTCATGGCCATTCCCCACGCCTATGACGCCATCCGCTATATCGGCGCGGCCTATCTCTTCTTGCTCGCCGTCAAGACATGGCGCGCGCCCTCCGAGCTTGCCAAGGCGCGCGGGGCCACCCGCCTCGTCTCGGCGCTCAAACGCGGCTTTCTGACAAACCTGCTTAACCCAAAGGTCGCGCTGTTTATCCTTGCGTTCCTGCCCCAGTTCACCCGCCCCGAAGCGGGCCCGATCTGGCAGCAAATCTTGATCCTCGGCCTGATCTTCAACACCTCGGGCCTGATCATCAACAGCACCTACGGCATCGCCGCAGGCTATGCAGGGCACCGCATCATCCGCATGGGCGGCACGCTCAACAAAATCACATCCATCGTCTTCGGCGGCTTAGCTGCGCGCCTCATCTGGGAGTAAACATCATGTCCGATATTCCAACAAAAGCCCGCGTGGTCGTCATCGGTGGCGGTGTTGTCGGCTGCTCGACCCTCTATCACCTCGGCCTCAAAGGCTGGACAGACTGTGTCCTCTTGGAAAAAAACGAGCTGACCGCAGGCAGCACATGGCACGCGGCGGGCAATGTGCCCACGTTTTCGACGTCATGGTCGATCATGAATATGCAGCGCTACTCGACAGAGCTTTACGCCCGCCTCGGCGCCGAGGTCGACTATCCGATGAATTACCACCAGTCAGGCTCGATCCGCCTCGCCCATACAAAGGAACGGATGCAGGAATTTGAGCGCGCCGCCTCGATGGGCCGCTATCAGGGGATCAAGATGGAAATCTGGACTCCCGAAGAAGCCAAAGAGCACTACCCCTTCCTTGAAACCCACGATCTCGCCGGCGTGCTCTATGACCCGACAGACGGCGATATCGACCCCGCCCAGCTCACCCAGGCGCTGGCCAAGGGCGCGCGCGACATGGGCCAGAAAATTCTGCGCTTTACCCCCGCCACGGGCGTCACCCAACAGGCCGACAAAAGCTGGATCGTGCACACCGAAAAAGGCGATATCGCGGCGGACTATGTGGTCAATGCTGCAGGCTACTACGCCCAGCGCGTCGGCGAGTGGTTCAAGCCCTATGGCGGGCGCACCGTTCCGATGATGGTGATGGAGCATCAATATCTGCTGACCGAACAGATCCCCGAAGTGGTCGCCTGGTCCGAAAAGCACGGCGGCAAGCTGCCGCTCATCCGGGATGTCGATGTGTCCTACTACCTGCGTCAGGAAAAAGGCGGCTACAATCTCGGCCCCTACGAGCCGAATTGCAAAGCCCATTGGGAAGGCGGCGACGCCGAAATGCCCGACGATTTTTCGTTCCAGCTCTGGCAGGAAGACCTCGACCGGATCGAGGATATCGTCACAGACGCAATGGAGCGCGTGCCGCTCATGGCAACAACCGGCATCTCAAGCGTCATCAACGGCCCGATCCCCTATGCCCCTGATGGCCTGCCGCTGATTGGCCCGATGCCGGGCGTGGACAATGCGTTTGAGGCTTGCGTCTTTACCTTCGGCATTGCCCAAGGCGGCGGTGCGGGCAAGGTCATGGCCGAGTGGATCGTCGACGGCGCAACAGAATGGGATATGTGGGCCGTCGATCCGCGCCGCTACACCGATTATACCGATCATGCCTATTGCGTTGCCAAGGGTATGGAAGTCTACGGCAACGAATACGCCATGCACTTCCCCTGGCACCGCTGGCCCGCCGCCGCCGATCGCAAGCTGTCGCCCGTGCATGACCGCGTCAAAGCGCTCGGCGGGCAGATGGGCGATTACAACGGCTGGGAGCGCGCCAACTGGTTTGCGCAGGAGGGCGATGACACCTCCGAAGAAGCGACCCATACATGGGGCCGCTCCGGCCCGTGGGAGCAGCGCATCCGCGAAGAATGCGAAGCCGTGCGCGATCATGTCGGCGTGCTCGATCTCCCCGGTTTCTCCCGCTTCAACCTTTCAGGCGCGGGCGCGGCCGAGTTTTTGCGCACTCAAATCACGGGCGCTTTGCCCAAAATCGGGCGTATGAACCTTGTCTATTTCGCGGATCCCCGCGGGCGCATCCTCACAGAGATGTCCTGCATCCGCCACGATGAAGACAGCTTTACCCTGATCACAGCCGCCACAGCCCAGTGGCACGACTACGAGCTTCTGCGCGCCCGCCTCCCCGAGGGCCTCAGCCTGACCGACCACAGCAAGGACTATGACACGCTGATCGTCACAGGCCCGAAAGCACGGGCGCTTTTTGAGCAGATCGGCACAGAGGCCGATCTCACCCTGCCATGGCTCAGCCACCAGCCCGCCAGAGTGGCAGACCAGCCCTGCGCATTGGCGCGGGTGTCCTTCGCCGGAGAGCTGGGCTGGGAGGTCCACGCCGCCAATGCGCAGATGCCGGCGATTTATGAAGCCATCCTCGCCGCCGGCGCCAAGCCCTTCGGTATGTGGGCGCTCAACTCTCTGCGCCTCGAAAAAGGCTATCGCGCGTGGAAGGGCGATCTCTCCACAGATTATTCGCTCTTTGAAGGTGGCCTTGAGCGCTTTGTAAAGCTCGACAAGCCGCAGGATTTTCCCGGCAAAGCCGCGCTCATGGCCGAAAAGCAGCAAGGCAGCCAAAAGCGCTTTGTCACCCTCACGGTCGAGGCCGGCGAGGCCGATGCGCCCTATATGTCCTGCCTCTATTCGGGCGGCGAAATTGTCGGCGAAACAACCTCGGGCGGCTGGGGCTACCGCGTGGGCAAATCCATCGCTTTGGGCATGATCAGAGCCGATCTGGCCACACCCGGCACAGAGCTGGAAGTCGAAATCTACGGCACGCGCTGTAAAGCCGTGGTGCAAGAAGACGCCCCCCTCTGGGACGCCAGCAACGCAAGACTGCGCGCATGACATATATACCGCGCCATATGAAAGGCGTCTGCCTCACGCACCACGGCGGCCCCGAGGCCCTGTCATGGCGCGAGGATATCCCCGTGCCACAGCCAGCAGAGGGGCAGGTTCTCGTGCGGGTGCGCGCGGCCGGTATCAACAATACCGACATCAACACGCGCACAGGCTGGTATTCCTCTTGTGTCAGCGGGCCAACAAACGAGGCACAGGCCCCCGCGTCGACTGATGATGGCGGCTGGGGCGGTGCGCTGTCCTTTCCACGCATCCAAGGCGGCGATTTCTGCGGCGATTCCTGCGGCGAGGTGGCGGCCCGCGGCGCCGGCACAACCCTGCCGCTTGGCACAGGTGTCACAGCGCCGCTCTGCCTTGACCGCGCCACGCCAGAGGCGCCCTCCGCCTGTATCGTGCTCGGCTCCGAAAGAGACGGCGCATTTGCGCAATACTGCCTGATGGAAGAAGCCGACCTGCATGATGTCAGCGCCTCGCCCCTGTCTGATATCGAAATAGCCGCCATCCCCTGCGCCTTTGGCACGGCCGAAGCGATGCTCGACAAGGCAGATGTGCGCGCCGGCCAGCGCATCCTGATCACAGGGGCGTCGGGCGGCGTCGGGCTGGCCGCAGTGGAGCTTGCCCGACTGCGCGGCGCAGAGGTCGTTGCCGTGACAGCCGAGGCCAAAGCCGACATCGTGCGCCGGCAAGGTGCCGCCATCACCCTGCCCCGCAGCGCAACACCCGAGGCCGACAGCTTTGATGTGGTCATTGATGTTGTGGGCGGCCCGTCATTTCCCGCCCTCATCCGCGCGCTCAAAACAGGCGGTCATTACGCCGTCGCAGGCGCAATCGCCGGGCCGATTGTGACAATGGATCTGCGCGAAGTCTACCTGCGTGACATCACCCTGCATGGCAGCACCTGTCAGCCCCCCGCAGTCTTTGAGCGCCTCGCCGGGCTGATCAATGAAGGCCGCCTCAAACCGCTGGTTTCCCGCACCTATCCCCTCCACTCCATAGGCCAGGCACAGGAAGACTTCGCCAGCAAACGGTTCGCCGGCAAACTTGTGCTGCTTCCCCCCGAGGACACCCCATGACCGACATAACCCTCCTCGACGGCTCCATCGGGCAAGAAATCGTCAAACGCTCCGGCAGCCGCGCCACCCCGCTCTGGTCCACATCCGTGATGATGGAAAAGCCCGAAGTTGTGCGCGCCGTGCACCTTGACTACTTCAAGTCCGGCGCAACCATCGCCACCATGAACAGCTATGCCGTCTGGCCCGACAGGCTCGAACGCGTCGGCCTCGCCAGCGAACCCCTGCGCCTGCTTGACATCGCCGCCGCCGAGGCCGTGGCGGCCCGCACCGCCTTTGGCTCCGGCCGTATCGCCGCCTCGCTCGGGCCTCTCGGCGCAAGCTACCGCCCCGATATCAAGATCCCTCTGAAAGACGCCGCCAAAGCCTACCGCATAAATATGGAGCGCCTCGCGCCCCATGCCGATCTCTTCCTGATCGAAACAGTCTCCTCCCTCCACGCCGCCCGCGGCGCGCTCATGGGCTGCGCAACAGCCGACAAGCCCGTCTGGCTCGCCGTCACCGTAGATGATGACGACGGAACCCGGCTGCGCTCCCAAGAATCTGTCTCTGATCTGGCCCAACTCGTCAAAGACTTCGCCCCCGCCGCCCTCCTCGTCAATTGCTCCCGCCCCGAGGCGGTCTCGGCCGCCCTTGATCTCATCGCGCCCATGGGCCTGCCCTTCGGCGCCTATGCCAACGGCTTCACAGGTATCTCGGAGGACTTCCTCAAGAGCGCCCCCACCGTCGACGCGCTGGAGCAGCGCCAGGACCTCGGACCCGAAGACTACGCAGCCTTCGCCATGTCATGGGTCGCCCAAGGCGCAACCATAGTGGGCGGCTGCTGCGAAGTCGGCCCCGCCCATATCACCGAACTCGCCCGTCACCTCAAAGCCGGAGGCCATACCATCCTCTAGTCTTTTTCTTTCCAAAAATATCCTGGGGGGTGCGGGGGGCTAGCCCCCCGCCGCACCGCCAAACCAAGCCCCACCATCCATGGAGTCACCCAAATGCCCACTCTCCCCTCCAAAGCCCGCGTCGTCATCATTGGCGGCGGCATCGTCGGATGCTCCGTCGCCTATCACCTGACAAAACTCGGCTGGAAAGACGTGGTCCTGCTCGAGCGCAAACAGCTCACCTCAGGCACAACATGGCACGCCGCAGGCCTCATCGCCCAGCTGCGCGCCACCGCCAATATGACCAAGCTGGCAAAATACTCCCAAGAGCTTTACGGCAATCTTGAAGACGAAACAGGCGTCGCCACCGGCTTCAAGCGCGTCGGCTCCATCACAGCCGCCCTCACAGGCGAGCGCCTCGAAGAGCTGCACCGCTCCGCCGCCATGGCCCGCGCCTTTGGCGTCGAGGTTGAAGAGATCAGCCCAAGCGAAATCAAGGCGCGCTACGAACACCTCAACATCGACGGCGTCACAGGCGGCGTCTACCTCCCGCTAGATGGTCAGGGCGATCCGGCCAATATCGCGCTCGCGCTGGCCAAAGGCGCGCGCCAGCGCGGCGCTCTCGTTCAGGAGCGTGTCAAAGTCACACATATTGCCAAACAGGGCCGCCGCGTCAGCTCGGTGAGCTGGCAGGGCGAAGACGGCACGTCAGGCGAGATAGAGACAGATATGATCGTCAATTGCGCCGGTATGTGGGGTCGTGAGGTCGGTCAAATGGCCGGCGTCAACGTGCCCCTCCACGCCTGTGAGCACTTCTACATCGTCTCCGAGCCGATCGCAGGTCTCACCCAGCTCCCCGTGCTGCGCGTCCCTGATGAATGCGCCTATTACAAGGAAGACGCCGGCAAGCTCATGCTCGGCGCGTTTGAGCCGCGCGCCAAGCCTTGGGGCATGGACGGGATCGCCGAGAGCTTCGAGTTTGACCAGCTGCAAGAAGACTTTGACCACTTCGAGCCGATCCTCGAAATGGCCGTCAACCGTATGCCCATGCTCGGCGAAGCCGGCATCCACACGTTTTTCAACGGCCCCGAAAGCTTCACCCCCGACAACGCCTATCACCTCGGCCTCGCCCCCGAAATGGACAACGTCTGGGTCGCCGCCGGCTTCAACTCGATCGGCATCCAGTCCGCCGGCGGCGCAGGCATGGCGCTGGCCGCATGGATGGACACAGGCGAAAAGCCCTTTGATCTCGGCGATGTCGACATCTCGCGGATGCAGCCCTTTCAGGGCAACAAACAGTACCTCTTTGAGCGCTCCAAAGAGGCCCTCGGCCTGCTCTACGCCGATCATTTTCCCTTCCGCCAGAAAGACACCGCCCGCGGTATCCGCCGCACGCCCTTTCACAACCAGCTCCTCGCCCAAGGCGCGGTCATGGGCGAAATCGCAGGCTGGGAGCGCGCCAACTGGTTTGCCAACGAGGGCCAGACGCCCGAATATGCCTACACATGGCAACGCCAGACCTGGTTTGAAAACCGCGCCGCCGAACATCGCGCCATTCGTGAAAACATCGGGATGTATGATATGTCGAGCTTCGGCAAGCTGCGCGTCGAAGGCCGCGACGCCGAAGCCTTCCTCAATCACGTCTGCGGCGCAAATATGTCTGTGCCCAGCGGCAAGATCGTCTACACCCAGTTCCTCAATGCCAAAGGCGGCATAGAGGCCGATGTCACCGTCACACGCCTGTCCGAGACAGCCTATCTCGTGGTCACCCCCGCCGCCACGCGGCTGGCCGATCAAACATGGCTGCGGCGCCATCTCGGGGCGCATCAGGCCGTGATCACAGATGTCACCGCCGGCGAAGGCGTGCTCGCCGTCATGGGGCCAAACGCGCGCGCCCTGCTGCAAGCCGTCTCGCCCAATGACTTCTCCAACGAGGCCAATCCCTTCGGCACAGCCCAAGAGATTGAGCTGGGCATGGGTCTCGCCCGCGCCCACCGCGTCTCCTATGTCGGCGAGCTGGGCTGGGAGCTATACATAGGCTCTGATATGGCCCAACACGCCTTTGAGGCGCTCTTTGACGCAGGCCAGAGCCTCGGCCTCAAACTCTGCGGTATGCACGCAATGGACAGCTGCCGCATCGAAAAGGCCTTCCGCCACTTCGGCCACGATATCACAGCCGAAGACAATGTGGTGGATGCCGGCCTCGGCTTCGCCGTCGATCTGTCCAAACCCGACTTTATCGGCAAAGCCGCCGTCGCCGCCCGCCGCGAAAGCGGTCCCAGGGCGCGCATGGTCCAGTTCCGCCTCCAAGACAGCGCGCCGCTGCTCTATCACAACGAACCGATCCTGCGCGACGGCCAGATCGTCGGCTACCTCAGCTCGGGCGGCTATGGCCACACCCTCGGCGCCGCCATCGGTCTTGGCTATGTCCCCTGCGAGGGCCAGTCCGCCGCCGATGTCCTCGCCTCAAACTATGAAATCGACGTCAAAGGCCGCCGCATCAAAGCACAGGCCTCGCTCAAGCCGATGTATGATCCCAAATCAGAGAGAGTGCGCGCCTAGTCCTTCCTCTTTCCTCAAATATCCTGGGGAGCGCGAGGGGCAAAGCCCCTCGCCCTGATCGGATTGTGCAAAGCACAATTCGACCCCGGAGCGGTGGTCACGGGGCTGGCCCTCCCCCGCAAAACAGCCTAGTCAGACGGGGAAGAGGACCAAACCATGACAGAAAACCGCGACACCCCCCAAGGCCTCGCCTTTGCGCTCACAGCCTATGTGCTCTGGGGCTTCCTGCCGCTCTATATGAAACTCCTCAGCCATATCCCCCCCGCTGAAGTCGTGGCCCACCGCGTGCTCTGGTCCCTTCCCATCGCCGCGACCCTTCTCATCCTGCTGGGCCGCACCTCCGATATCAAAACGGCTCTCACAACGCCCAAAATGCTCGCCATGGGCTGCGTCACCGCCGCGCTGATCTCGGTCAACTGGGGCTTCTATGTCTGGGCCATCACGTCGGGCCACACGCTCGACGCCGCCCTTGGCTACTATATCAACCCGCTGTTTTCGGTCTTCCTCGGCGCCGTCCTGCTCGGCGAGCGGCCAAACAGGCTACAGTTCGCCGCCCTCGCTCTGGCCTTCGCCGCGGTGGTCCTGCTCACCCTCGAGGCCGGCAAGCTGCCCTGGGTCGCCATCGCACTTTTTGTCACGTGGGGCTTTTATGCTCTGGCCAAAAAGTCGCTCCCCATCGGCCCAAATCAGGGCTTTCTGCTTGAGGTGCTTATTCTCACACCGCCCGCAATCGGCTATCTGCTCTGGCTCGGCCCGAGCGGCCATTTCCTCGCAAGCAGCTATGACACATGGCTCCTGCTCGGCTGCGGCGGCGTGACAGCGGTGCCCCTGCTGATCTACGCCAATGGCGCAAAGCTCTTGCGGCTCTCCACAATCGCCGTTTTGCAATATATCGCACCGACAATGATCTTCCTGATCGGCGTCTTTGTCTTCAAAGAGCCGTTTGACGGCGCACGGATGATTGCCTTCCCGATGATCTGGATGGCACTCGTGCTCTATTCCATCGCCATCTTCCGCAATATGCAAAGCGCGCGTAAACTGGCCCACGAAACCTCGGGCAAAACGACGACAACACCATGAGCAACACACTCCTCTCCATAGGCCACGGATACAGCGCCCGCGCCCTCGCCCGCTGCCTCGCGCCCCTCGACTGGGAAGTGTTCGGAACCACGCGTTCGCCTGAAAAGTTTGCAGCCCTCAAAGCCGAAGGCGTCACGCCCCTTCTCTTCCCCGGCGGCGATCTGACCGCGACTCTCGGCAAGGCCACACATCTTCTTGTCTCTGCCGCACCTGGCGAAAACGGCGATCCCTTTCTCGCCCGTTACGGCTCTAAACTGGCCCAACGCGCGCCAAATCTCGCCTGGGTCGGCTACCTCTCCACAACCGGCGTCTATGGCGACCATGCGGGCGGATGGGTCACCGAAGAGACCCCGCTCACCCCAAGCAGCCGCCGTGGCCTGATGCGCGTGGAGGCCGAAGAGCAATGGCGCGGCACAGGCCTGCCGCTGCATATTTTCCGCCTCGCAGGCATCTATGGTCCCCGTCGCGGGCCGTTTGAAAAAATCCGCAATGGCACAGCGCGGCGGATCCTCAAAGATGGCCAGGTCTTTTCACGCATCCATGTCGACGATATCACCCAAGTGCTCCTCGCCTCGATCACAAGCCCGAACGCGGGCGCAGCCTATAACGTCTGCGACGATCTGCCCGCGCCGCCGCAAGATGTGCTCGCCTATGCCGCCGAGCTTCTCGGCATGGCCCCGCCGCCCGAAGTGCGCTTTGAAGAGGCCGATCTCTCCCCCATGGCGCGCAGCTTTTATGGCGAGAGCAAACGCGTCGCCAATGCGCGGATCAAGGACGAACTGGGCGTCAGCCTGCTCTACCCCGACTATAAGACTGGCCTTCAGGCGGTTCTTGCCGCCGAAACGCAGAGTTAAACTTGCCTTTAACGCCCAAGCCCCTACCTAACTCTAAACCCTAGCTTTCGAGGCCGATATGTCCCTGCGCGCAACGCTCGCCAAACTCGTAGATCACCCGAGAACCGCAACGATCATCACAACCGTGATCATCTTCAACGCGATCATCCTCGGGCTGGAGACATCCCAAAGCGCCATGGCAAGCCACGGCGGGCTGATCAAAGCGCTCGACACGCTCTGCCTGACCATTTTCGTGGTTGAACTGCTGGCCAAGCTTCTCGCCCACGGCCCGCGCTTTTTCCGCTCGGGCTGGAATATCTTTGATTTCGTCATCATCGCCATTTCGCTGATCCCCGCCGGCCAGGGCTTCTCGGCCATGCGCGCGCTGCGCATCCTGCGGGTGCTGCGGGTTATTTCTGTCGCCCCCTCCCTGCGCCGTGTTGTCGAGGGGCTGATTACGGCGATGCCCGGCATGGGCTCGGTCTTTATGCTGATGGGGCTGATCTTCTACATCGGCGCCGTCATCGCGACCAAACTCTTCTCGGCGGCCTTCCCGCAGTGGTTCGGCTCGCTTGGCGCCTCGGCCTATACGCTGTTCCAGATCATGACGCTCGAAAGCTGGTCCATGGGGATCGTGCGCCCAGTGATGGAAATCTACCCCTACGCCTGGGCCTTCTTCCTACCCTTCATCCTCGTCACGACCTTCGCGGTGGTCAACCTGCTCGTCGGCCTCGTGGTCAACTCCATGCAAGACGCCCACCACACAGAAGACGTCGCCAACACCGACGCCTACCGCGACGACGTCAAAGCGCGCCTCGATGCAATTGACAAAAAGCTCGATGCTCTGGGGAGCGAACGCAAGGGTTAGGGTTTATCGCTCTGGGAAGTAGTCTTCATCAATAGAATGGACAACATACTTCGCCCGCGCTCTTACTCCAACACCATGTTGGATCATCAGCTTCGCCAAAAGCTCACCATCAATCAGAACGATTCTTTGTTGCACACGACTTATGTAATCCCGCGCTTCCCGCGAAAAGGCTGACGTCGTGACAAATACACCCTTGGTGGCGCTTTCGCCAGTAAGAGAGCCGACAAACTTCTGAATATCAGGCCGGCCCACTTTGTTTGAAGGATCATAACGTTTGGCCTGAACGTAAACAGCATCAAGCCCCAGAGCGTCTTCATTGATCACCCCGTCAATTCCGCCGTCCCCTGACTTGCCGATACTTTTTCCCATAGCGGGGTCGCCCCCGCCATAGCCCATCGCCACAAGCAGATCGACAATCAGCTGTTCAAACCGTGCAGGAGAAACAGAGAGCACCGCCTCCAGCAAATCGTTTCTCAACAGCGCTTCAATTTCGCGATGGCTCTTTGCCATCAGGTCTTCTGGAGTGGCGGTATCACTCTTGCTGTCAGGCTCTTTCACAGCGCCTATTTTGCCATTTTGCGAAATCGTAGAACGTTGCAAAAAATCCAAAAACTTGTCGTATTTCTAAAGATAATCAGCGTTTATTTCTTCAGGAGGATCTGCGAGCAAAGCCTTCCCTTCTGGTGTCAACTTATAGTGCCCTCGCTTTATCGGCTCAACCAAGCCAGCTTGTGACATATAGTTTCGCGCCCAATGCGCACGGTTTGCCAAGACGGTTTGCTTGCCACTCGGCAACAGCTCTTCAAACTCATCTTCTGAAATCGCAAACGCGCTGCGCAGCGGCTCTAGACAGCTTGGGATTGTTTCATGCCCCCGGGCGATAAGCTTCAATATAGGCAACATCAGAGACTGGTAACTCGGAACAGACATACAATAATAACCCCAAAAACCTAAGCCCGCTTCACCTGAGCCACACCCAATACATCCAGCACTTTCGCCACGATATCCTCCGCCTGTAGCCCGGCTTCGGCATACATCTCCGCGGGCGAGCCTTGGTCGATAAACCAGTCCGGCAAAACCATGGAGCGGAACTTCAGCCCCGCATCAAATGCGCCGTCTTCGGCCAAAAGCTGCGCCACATGGCTGCCAAAGCCGCCCACGGCGCCCTCTTCCAGCGTGATCAAAACCTCATGGTCGCGCGCCAGCCTCAAGATCAGCTCGCGGTCCAGCGGCTTGGCAAACCGCGCATCGGCCACGGTCGGGCTTATCCCCTTTGCCGCGAGCGTCTCGGCGGCCGTCTCGGCCTCGCCAAGCCGTGTGCCAAAGCTCAGAAGCGCAACACGGCTGCCCTGCCGCAAAACACGCCCCTTACCGATCTCAAGCGCCACACCGCGCGCCGGCAGTTCGACGCCCACACCCTCGCCGCGCGGATAGCGAAAGGCAATCGGCCCGCTGTCATGCGCCGCCGCGGTGGCGACCATATGCTTTAGCTCGGCCTCATCCGCCGCCGCCATCACAACCATATTGGGCAGGTTCGCCAGATAGGCGATGTCATAGCTCCCCGCGTGCGTCGCGCCATCGGCGCCAACAAGCCCCGCACGGTCAATCGCAAAGCGCACAGGCAGGTTCTGCAAGGCCACATCATGCACAATCTGGTCATAACCGCGCTGCAGGAATGTCGAATACATGGTGCAAAACGGCTTCATACCCCCCGCCGCCAGCGCCGCGCAAAAGGTCACGCCATGTTGCTCGGCAATGCTCACATCAAAGCAGCGGCTGGGGTAGCGCTCGGCCATCAGGTCAAGCCCCGTGCCGCTCGGCATCGCCGCTGTCACGGCGCAAATCTTGTCGTCCTCTGCCGCCAGCGCGACAAGCTCCTCGCCAAAAACGGCCGTATAGCTCGGCGCATTGCTCGGCGTTTTCACTTGCTTGCCGGTGATCACATCAAACTTCGCGGTGGCGTGGCCCTTGTCGTCGCGCGCCTCGGCGGGGGCATAGCCCTTGCCCTTCTTGGTGATCGCATGAATGAGGATCGGCCCGGTGGCGCGCGCTTTCACAGTGCGCAACAGCGGCAAGAGCTGCTCCATATCGTGCCCGTCAACCGGCCCGATATAGCTAAAGCCCAGCTCCTCAAACAGCGTGCCGCCCACGGTCATACCCTTGAGCATCTCCTTGGCCCGCTTTGCGCCCTCCTGAAAGAACGGCGGCATCAGGCTCACCGCGCCCTTGGCCGCCGCTTTGAGTTCCTGAAACGGCTCCTCGGCATAGAGCCGGTTGAGATATCCCGAAAGCGCGCCCACAGGCGGCGCAATGCTCATGTCGTTGTCGTTGAGTATAACAAACAGCCGCTTGCCCAGGTGACCCGCGTTGTTCATCGCCTCAAAGGCCATACCCGCGCTCATCGCCCCGTCGCCGATAATGGCGACCGCGTCGCCCAGCCCCTCGGGGCAGGACCCGCCCAAATCACGCGCCACAGCAAAGCCAAGCGCGGCGCTGATCGAGGTCGAGCTATGGGCCGCGCCAAAGGGGTCATAGGGGCTTTCGGAGCGCTTGGTAAACCCGCTCAATCCGCCACGCTTGCGCAGGGTGCGAATGCGGTCGCGCCGCCCCGTCAGGATCTTGTGAGGATAGCTCTGGTGGCTGACATCCCAGATAATCTTGTCTTTGGGCGCATCAAACACAGCGTGCAGCGCCACAGTCAGCTCCACCACGCCCAAACCGGCGCCCAAATGCCCGCCGGTCTCGCTCACCGCCGAAATCGTCTCGGCGCGCAGCTCTCCCGCAAGCTGGGTAAGCTCGCCGTTGCTCAGCCGCTTCATATCGGCAGGGCTGGCCACTTTATCAAGCAGCGGGGTCTTGGGCCGGTCGGTCATAATCACCCTTTCAAGGGAACACTCACTTGCGCCGCGAAATAACGAAGCGCGCCGCCTCTCGCAAGCAATCAGCATTGTCTTTATAAACAGATAAAGCCTCACAAGCCTCTTGGACAAGGCTTGCCGCCCGGCGTTTTGCCGCATCAAGCCCCAGAAGCGAAACAAATGTCGCCTTGCCCGCCTCTTCGTCCTTGCCCACGGCCTTCCCTGTCTCGGCCGCGTCGCCCTCGACATCAAGGATGTCATCCGCAATCTGGAAGGCAAGCCCGAGCCGGTCGCCATATGTCTCTAATCCAGCAGAATTCGCCCCCGCCATAACAGCCCCCGCCGTCGCCGACCAACGGATCAGCGCGCCTGTCTTGCCTGTCTGAACCGCCTTGATCTCGGCCAGCGTCAGCGGGGTCGCGCTGGTTTCGGCGGCAATATCCATCATCTGCCCGCCGACCATCCCCGCGTGCCCGCTCGCCTCGGCCAGCCCGCGCAAAAGCGCAAGCGCATGGGGCATATCCTCGCTCGCGAGCAGCTCAAAGCCCTTGGTCTGCAAAGCGTCCCCCGCCAAAACAGCAGTATGCTCGCTCCATTTCCTATGCACCGTCGGCTTGCCACGGCGCAGATCATCGTCGTCCATACACGGCAGATCATCATGGATCAGCGAATAGGCATGGATACACTCCACAGCCAGCGCCGCACGCGTCGCAGCCTCAAGGCCCTGCCCATGCAACCGCGCCGATTCGATCACAAGAAACGCGCGCAAAGCCTTGCCGCCGTCCAGCGCATAGAGCATGGCGCCCACAAGCTCCGCCTCCGCTGCCGAAGCCGGCGCGCCAAAGGCCCCCTTCGCCGCAGCCTCAACAGCCGTTTTCGCCCGCGTTAGAGCCGCTTCAAAGCCTAGTGGTTCAATCAACGTCAAGCGGCTGCGTCCCCGTCGGATTGCCCTCGCCATCCAGCGTGATCGCGGCAACTTTTTCTTCCGCGTCCTTCAGCTTGCCTTCGCAATGCTTCTTCAAAAGCGCCCCGCGCTCATAGAGCGCAATCGAGTCATCCAGCGGCACATCGCCCCGCTCGAGCTGGCCCACAACTTTCTCCAATTCGGCCATAGCCGCCTCAAAGCTCATCTCGCTTACAGGTGTCTCACTCATGCGTCTCTCCAGCTCAATTTTCCCGACCATACAGGCGCTTCGTTTAGGGTTCAATTCACAACCGCTCCCGCATATGCTCACCTTATGACAGTGGTTGAGACGAGTAACATTGAGCTTTTCCCCGAGGAGGCCCGCGCCGCTTTGGACAGGCTGGGCCATGTCGCCGCCGCAGCCCTCCAAGGCCGCAGCTTCAGTCTCGGCCCAGCGCTTCATCTCGTGCCCGCCCGCCACGCCGTTTTTCGTGGCACGCTGGAGGGCGCAGATGTGGTGTTCCGCCTCGCGCTCTCTGCTCAAGCGCAGAAAACCTCGGCAGGTGAATGGGCCGAGCTGACCCGCGTCTGGCCCTATATGTCTGCGCCGCCCCTCACGGTCCAAAAGCCGCTCTTTCACGCGCCCGACTCTGGCCTCACAATCACCGCGCTCGCCCGTGGCGAGGGGTTGCTCGCCGCGCTCTGGCAGCTTGACCCCGAGGCGCGCCACGCGCCCATCGCCCGCGCGGCGGACTGGCTGCACAAATTCACCGCGCCAAGCATCGAGACGCGCCCGCCCAATCGCCGCCCATGGCGCGTTTGGGCCGAAAAAGCCGTCGAAAAACAGCCCCACGCAAGCCTGCGCAGCGCCGAGGCGCAGGTCTTGCAAAAAATGAAAAAACTTTATCGTCAGATCGACCACCCCGAATGGCGCGTGGCCCTCGCCCATGGCGATTTTCACCTCAACAATCTGTTCTGGGATGGCCAGACCCTCACAGGAATCGACCTCGGCGCAACCAATCACGCTCCGCTTTACAAAGATATCGCCCGCGCGCTTGTCCATATGGCGCGCCGCGGTATGCTTCCTTCGGGCGCGCGGCGCTTTGGCGTTGATGCGGGGGCGATTGACACGTTCTGCGCCCGCTTTGCGCTCTCCGAGATCGAGGCAAACGGCTTTTTGCCCTATTTCATCGCCTTTGAAACCCTGATCAAAGTCGAACACCCGCAAATGCCCCAAGCGCGGCTGGATCACGCCTTGGCCATGTCCGAAGCCCTCGCAAGCGACCTCAAAGACATCACTTAGCCAGCTTCGCCTTCAGCTCGTAAAGCGCGGCCAAAGCCTCGCGCGGGGTCATTTCGTCGGGGTATATCTCGGCCAATGCCCCCTCCACAGCGCTCTCTTTTACCTTCACAGGCTGGGGCGCAGGTGCGGCACTAAACAGGGGCAAATCGTCAATAACCGCCTTTGCAGAGCCTTCCCGCTCGCCCTTCTCCAGCGCATCAAGCACAATCCGCGCCCGCGCGATCACGCTCTCGGGCAGCCCGGCCAGCTTGGCCACTTGCACCCCGTATGAGCGGTCGGCCACGCCTTTGCGCACCTCATGCAGGAAGATAATATCGCCCTCCCACTCCTTGACCATCACAGTGGCATTGGAGCAGCGCGCCAGCTTGTCGGAAAGCTGGGTCATCTCGTGATAATGCGTGGCAAAGAGCGCGCGGCATTTGTTGGCCTCGTGAAGGTGCTCCAGCGTCGCCCAGGCGATGCTGAGACCATCATAAGTTGCCGTGCCGCGCCCGATCTCGTCAAGAATCACAAGCGCGCGTTCATCCGCCTGATTGAGGATCGCCGCAGTTTCCACCATCTCGACCATAAAGGTCGAGCGCCCGCGTGCCAGATCGTCAGACGCGCCGACGCGGCTAAACAGCTGGCTCACAATCCCCACACGCGCCGCCGCCGCAGGCACATAACTGCCCATCTGCGCCAGCACAGCAATCAGTGCATTCTGACGCAGAAAGGTTGATTTACCGGCCATGTTCGGCCCGGTCAGAAGCCAGAGTTGGTCGTCTTCCGCCAGCGCACAATCATTGGGGACAAAGCTCGTGCCGCCCTGCCGCCGCAGCGCCTGTTCCACAACGGGGTGACGCCCCTGCGCAATCTCGAGCGCGCGGCTGTCGTCCACTGTCGGGCGCGCCCAGTCTTCCTCGCGCGCAATCGCCGCCAGCCCAAGCGCCACGTCAATCTCCGCGAGCGCCCCCGTGGCCGCAAAAACAGCCTCCTGCGCCTCCAGCACAGCGGCGCGCAGCGTGCCAAAAATGCGCAGCTCGATTTCTATCGCCCGCCCGCCGGCATTGAGAATGCGCGTTTCCATCTCGCTCAGCTCGGGCGTGGTAAAGCGCACCTGATTGGCCGTGGTCTGGCGGTGCTTGAAGCGCTCGTTGAGCGGCGCGCCCAGCATCTTTTCTGCATGGGTCGAAGTGACCTCGATGAAATACCCCAGCACATTGTTGTGCTTGATCTTGAGCGCGCTGATGCCCGTCTCGGCGGCATAGTCCGCCTGCATCTTGGCAATCACGCCGCGCCCCTCGTCGCGCAACGCGCGGCTGGCGTCTAGCTCTGCGTCATAGCCCGCCGCCACAAAGCCGCCATCGCGGGCAAAAAGTGGCGGCTCCGCCACCAGCGCCGCATCAAGCAAATCTGCGAGCGCCTCATGCCCCAAAAGCCTTTGGCCGGCCTCGGTCAAGAGCGCGGGCAGCGCGAGTTCGGCCATATTAGAGCCTATTTCGCCAGCTTTTTCGAGACCATTGCGAATACTCGCCAAGTCGCGCGGCCCGCCGCGGTCAAGCCCGAGCCGTGAGAGCGCGCGCTCCATATCGGGCACATGGCGCAGCCGCTCGCGCGTTTCGCTCAGAAAGCCTGTGTCAGCCAGCCCAAAGCTCACAGCCTCCAGCCGCGCCGATATTTCGGCCACATCACAAGACGGCGAGCTGACCCGCCGCTCCAAAAGCCGCGCGCCCTGCGCCGTCAGCGTGCGGTCAATCGCGCCCAGAAGCGAGCCGGCCCGCGCCCCCTGCATCGAGCGTGTCAGCTCGAGGTTGCGCCGCGTCGCTGCGTCAATCTGCATGACCCGCCCCGCCACCTCACGGATCGGCGCGGCAAGAAGCGGCAGCTTCCCTTTCTGGGTGATCTCAAGATAATCAAGCACAGCCCCCAGCGCCGAAATCTCGGCGCGGCTGAACTGCCCAAAGGCCTCCAGCGTCTCAACCGCAAAGAAATCACAAAGCCGCTTCTGCGCCCCTTCGCTGTCAAAGCTCGCCTTGCCCAGCTCGCTCACAGCGACGCCCTGCTCCTCCGCCAGCGGCGCCAGCGCGCCAAACTGCGCATCGGCAAAGACAATCTCGCTCGGCGCAAGCCGCGCCAGCTCCGGCCCGAGCCGCACACGCGATAGCTCCATCACCCGAAAATCACCTGTCGACATATCAAGCCAGGCCAGCCCCGCAGCCTCCCTGATCTCCACATAAGCCGCCAGAAAATTGTTGCGCCGCGCTTCGAGAAGGCTGTCTTCCGTCAGCGTTCCGGGCGTCACAAGCCGCACCACGTCGCGCCGCACAACCGATTTATAGCCGCGCTTTTTGGCCTCTTCGGGGCTTTCAAGCTGCTCGCAAACAGCCACACGAAAGCCCTTGCGAATAAGCGTCAGAAGATAGTTCTCCGCTGCATGATGCGGCACGCCACACATCGGGATATCGTCGCCCTCATGCTTGCCGCGCTTGGTAAGCGCAATATCCAGCGCCTCGGCCGCCGCCACCGCGTCATCAAAGAACATCTCGTAAAAGTCGCCCATGCGGTAAAACAAAAGCGCTTCGGGGTAATTCCCCTTAATTTCAAGATACTGCGCCATCATTGGCGTCACAGTTGGCTTGGCCGCGCTCAAAGTCTCATCCCCCCGAATGGTTGCGGCCAAACTAATCCGCCCGGCGCCGGCGCGAAAGCCGAAAAGTCTTAAACTGTTTGAGCGAAAGCCCGACAAAGGCTATGACAGCCTGACGCCCTCTTTAATCACCATCGAAACAGGCCCCAAATGACCAAGCAGAAGATCTCCCGCGAAGACGCCCTCGCCTTTCACCTTGAGCCAACACCTGGCAAATGGGAGGTCACGGCCACGGTCCCGATGACAACCCAGCGGGATCTGTCTCTTGCCTATTCTCCCGGCGTGGCCGTGCCCTGCGAGGATATCGCCGCCAACCCTGAGCTGGCCTATGACTACACCAACAAGGGCAATCTCGTCGCGGTGATCTCCAACGGCACAGCCGTGCTCGGCCTCGGCAATCTCGGCGCGCTCGGCTCCAAGCC
>JAHBAN010000009.1 GCA_018500075.1 Flavobacteriia bacterium
AAAAAGCCACATCAAAAGGGAAGAACCGAGTCTTTTTCGGCGGCGGGGAGCGCCGCAAGCATCTCTTGCACGCTGAGATGTGAGACGGGGTGGACCCAATCGGGGGCGATATCGGCGAGCGGCACAAGGACAAATGCGCGCTCCGACAGCCGCGGATGGGGCAAGATGAGCTCGGCGGGGGCTTCACGACGCTGGGCTTCGGCGCCCAACCCGTGCCAGTGATCATATGTCTGGCGATCGGGTAAAACCGCGTCTGCGGCGGCCAGAAGATCGAGATCGAGGCAGCGCATCCCCCACCGCTGAACGCGCTCCCGCCCGAAATCAGCCTCAATGCGGTGTAATACCTGCAACAGCGCCCGTGGCGTCAGATCGCAGCGCAGGCGCGCCGCGGCGTTGACATAGTCTGGTCCGGCCCCGGCGGGAAAGCAGGGGGTTTGGAAAAAGCGGCTCACAGCTTCCAGCGTGAGGCCCGGCCGCGGCAGGCGCTTGAGCGCTTCGCGCAGGGTTGTTTTGGGGCCACCGAGCGCCGATGGCATATTGCCGCCGAGGGCAATCAGGTATGTTTGCGCTTTTGGCGGCACAATCGTATCCTTTTGTTGATTAGAGGCCCGTAACCGGGCTTTATAGAGTAACCAAAGTGTTTTGCCCTGCTTGCCTCACACCGATCTCTCCCGGAGCAAGCCTGCGGTTTTTAGAGGGACTGTTTATGTTTTACAAGGATGAGCGCCTAGCGCTTTTTATTGACGGCTCAAATCTATACGCGGCCGCGAAATCGCTCGGGTTTGATATCGATTACAAGCTCTTGCGCAGCGAGTTTATGCGCCGTGGCAAGCTATTGCGCGCGTTTTACTACACGGCTTTGCTTGAGAACGACGAGTATTCGCCGATCCGCCCGCTGGTCGACTGGTTGAATTACAACGGCTTTAATATGGTGACCAAGCCGGCCAAGGAGTTTACCGACAGTCAGGGGCGGCGCAAAGTGAAGGGCAATATGGATATCGAACTTGCTGTCGATGCCATGGAGCTTGCGCCTCATGTGGATCATATCGTGATTTTCTCGGGCGATGGCGATTTTCGCCCGCTTGTGGAGAGCTTGCAGCGTCAGGGTGTGCGGGTATCTGTTGTGTCAACGATCCGAAGCCAGCCGCCAATGATTGCCGACGAGCTGCGCCGCCAAGCGGATAATTTCATTGAGCTTTTCGAGCTGAAGGATGTGATTGGCCGTCCGCCACGCGAAGACGGCACCGGCGGGGAGGAGAGCTTTGAGGATCATGAGTGATCTGAGAAGGCTTTGAGCGGGATCTGACGGGCCGGTCTGACGCGGGCGCGGGCTTGGGCCTGAGCGGCGTTTTTGTGCTTTCGGGGTCTGGACCTGAGGAGCCGCATCGCTTAGCTCAGGAGGACGAGGAGCGCGCCGATGACAAAACCACCTCTCAAAGTTATTCTTGCCGCCCCGCGCGGCTTTTGTGCGGGGGTCGACCGCGCCATCAAGATTGTCGAGCTGGCGATCGAGAAATGGGGCGCGCCTGTCTATGTGCGCCACGAGATTGTGCATAACAAATATGTGGTTGATGATTTGCGCGCCAAGGGCGCTGTTTTTGTCGAGGAGCTTGAAGACTGCCCCGATGACCGGCCTGTTATTTTCTCGGCGCATGGTGTGCCCAAGGCTGTGCCGGCCGAGGCGGCGCGCCGCGAGATGGTCTTTGTGGATGCGACCTGCCCGCTTGTCAGCAAGGTGCATATCGAGGCGGAGCGCCATCATGCGGCCGGCTTGCAGATCATTATGATCGGGCATGAGGGGCACCCCGAGACTGTGGGCACGATGGGCCAGCTGCCGGAGGGCGAGGTCTTGCTTGTGGAAACTGAGGCCGATGTGGGCGGTGTGGCGGTGCGCGACGCGGCCAAGCTTGCGTTTGTGACGCAGACCGCCTTGTCGGTGGATGATACGGCGGGGATTGTTGCGGCGCTTCAGGCGCGCTTTCCCGAGATTGTTGGGCCGCATAAGGAAGATATCTGTTACGCGACGACCAACCGGCAGGAGGCTGTCAAGGCCATGGCTGGGCGTGTCGAGGCCATGCTTGTGGTCGGTGCGCCCAATTCATCCAATTCGCAGCGGCTTGTCGAAGTCGGCTCCAATGCGGGCTGTGGCTATTCGCAGCTTGTCCAGCGGGCGGAGAACATCGACTGGCGGGCGCTTGAGGGGATCCGCTCGATCGGGATCACGGCGGGCGCATCGGCGCCCGAGTTGCTGGTGCAGGAAGTGATTGACGCTTTGGGCGCGCGCTATGCGCTTGAGATTGAGGTTCTTGAAACGGCCAAAGAGAATATCGAGTTCAAAGTGCCGCGTGTGCTGCGGATGCCCGCATGAGTGCAGATGCGCAAACCCTGTCGATTTACGATGCCAAAGCCGCGGACTATGCCAAAATCGTTGTGAGCAAAGCCGAGCACAAGAGTCTGACCGGCTTTGTGGACGATTTGCCCGAGGCGGCCTATGTGCTCGATCTGGGCTGTGGGCCGGGGCATTATGCGGCCGAGATGCTCAAGCGGGGCTGTCGGGTGGATGCGACGGATGGGTCGGCTGCCATGATCGCGCTGGCGGCGCAGGTCGAGGGGCTTAAAGCGCGGCAAGCGCTGTTTGATGATCTGGACGCGATTGATACATACGATGGCATATGGGCGAGCTTCTCCTTGCTTCATGCGCCGCGCGAAAAGCTGCCGCAGCATTTGGCGCAGATCAAGCGCGCGCTCAAGGCCGGCGGTGTGTTTCACATTGGCATGAAACTTGGAGCCGCCGAGGCGCGCGATGCGCTGGGGCGGGCCTATACCTATGTGAGCGAGCCTGAGCTTCTGGCGCTTTTGGCCGGTGCGGGCTTTGAGCCTTATGACATTCAAAAAGGAAAGGGGGTCGGCTTGTCCGGATCCATTGACGACTTTATTCTGGTGCGCGCCCATGGCTGAGCTTTTTGCCTATACCGACGGGGCGTGCTCGGGCAATCCGGGGCCGGGCGGCTGGGGGGTTTTGCTGCGCGCCATGGAGGGCGGCTCTGTCCTCAAGGAGCGCGAGTTGAAGGGCGGCGAGGCGCAGACAACGAACAACCGTATGGAGCTTCTTGCAGCGATCAACGCCTTGGAACGGCTTGAAAAACCATCGAGGCTGACTGTTGTGACCGACAGCGCCTATGTCAAAAACGGTGTGACGGGCTGGATTTTTGGCTGGAAGCGCAATGGCTGGAAAACCTCCAACAGGAAGCCGGTAAAAAACGTCGATCTCTGGCAGCGGCTGGACGCGGCGCAAGAGCGCCACAGCGTCACCTGGAAGTGGATCAAGGGCCACGCGGGCCATGCCGATAACGAACGCGCCGACGAATTGGCGCGCGCGGGGATGGCGCCGTTCAAGCCCTCGCGGAGCGGGGCATGAGCGGGCTTGCTCTGCTGGATTACGCTTCGGTGTTTATCTTTGCGCTCACCGGGGCTTTGGCCGCGTCACGGGCGCAGCTTGATCTGATCGGGTTTGCGTTTCTTGCGTCGCTGACCGCCGTGGGCGGGGGCACCTTGCGCGACATTTTGCTCGACAGAAACCCTGTGTTCTGGATCGCCCAGCCTGAGCATATCGCGATTGCCTGCGGTGCGGCGGGGCTGATTTTCTTCACGGCGCATCTGTTTGAGAGCCGTGCGCGGCTGTTGCTCTGGTTGGATGCTTTGGCGCTCGGAGTTGCGGTTGCGGCGGGTGTCGGAGTCGCTATGGCGCTCGGACATGGCGCGCCTGTGGTGCTCCTGATGGGCGTGATGACAGGGACATTCGGCGGGCTGATGCGCGATGTTGTTGCCAATGAGGTGCCGATGGTGCTCCGGCAGGGCGAGCTTTACGTTTCGGCGGCCTTTGGCGGGGCGGTTGTGGCGCTGTTGGCGGCCAGTGTTTCTGCCGCGCCACTGGTTGTGCTTGGCTCTTGTGTGGTGAGCACGGTTGTGTTGCGCGCAGGCTCTATCGCCTTTGGCTGGCGGCTGCCTGTTTACCGCGCGAGGCCGCCCAAGCTTTAGCGTTGAAAGTATTTTTGCCAGATCCATATGACGAGCAGAGCGCCCATGACCGCGCCGATCAACCCGCCGAGCATCCCCATGACGCTGAGCAGGAAACGCAGAAGAAAGCCGCCGATCAGCGCGCCTGCAATGCCTATGGCCATGGTCGTGATAATGTCGGTTTCAAGGCGCATCATGCGGGTCGCCAGAAAGCCCGCTGCCGCGCCGATAATGATCAGATAGAGCGCCATTTATCTTCTCCAATGGGTCGGAACAATCACCAATGCGCCGATCGAGGCGGCAATGGCATTGAGGCCGTGACTTTGAAAGCCCAGATTGAACATAAGGCTGATGAAGTAAAATACAAAGGCACCGCCAACGCAGATGATGATCGAGGGCAGGATGCCGTTGCGGGTGAAGCCCGAGCGCTCGCTCAGATAGCCAACGATGCCCGCGATCACCACGGTGCCGATCATGGAGGGAAACATGGCAGTGCTCCTTAGCTGAGGCGCGTTCCTTGGGGGAGTGGCGTGCCGCGGATGAACTCTGAGACATCTTGCGCCTGACTGCCCGCTTTTTGCAAGCGCAGCAGTTCTATGGCGCCTGAACCACAAGCAACATACGCTGGCGCATTGATGATCGTGCCGGCTGCGCCGCCGCCCTCAGCCAGCCGAGAGGCCAGAATTTTGAGCCTTGCGCCGTTCAGCTCGCACCAGGCGCCGGGGAAGGGCGACAGGCCGCGAATTTGGCGGTCGATCTGTGCCGAGGGCCGGGTCCAGTCGATGCGGGCTTCGTCTTTGCGGATTTTTTCGGCATAGGTGACGCCGTCATCGGGCTGAACGACGGGGGTGAGGCCGGGCAAGCTGTCGAGCGCTTGCACAATCGCCGCAGACCCAAGCGCCGAGAGACGGTCATGGAGCTGGAGCGTGGTTTCTTCGGCCCCGATCGGCGTTGCTTTGCGCAGCAGCACCGGGCCTGTATCAAGCCCTGCTTCCATCTGCATGATGCAAACGCCTGTTTCGCTGTCGCCGGCCATAATGGCGCGATGAATGGGCGCCGCACCGCGCCAGCGCGGCAGGAGGGAGGCGTGGATGTTGAGGCAGCCATAGGTTGGCGTATCCAGAATGGCCTGCGGCAAGATCAGCCCATAGGCGACGACCACGGCCACCTCGGGCGCGAGGCTGGCAAAGTCCTTTTGCGCGGCATCGGACTTGAGCGAGACGGGGTGGCGCACCTTTAGGCCCAGCTCCAGAGCGCGGGCATGAACCGCTGTGGGACGCTCCTTTTTGCCGCGTCCGGCCGGGCGCGGGGGCTGGCAATAAACGGCGGCAATCTCGTGACCCGCTGCCACCAGCGCTTCCAACACGGGGACGCTGAAGTCAGGAGACCCCATGAACACAAGTCTCATGAGAGCTTCCTTGCGCGGCGCAGGAGCATATCGCGCTTCACTTTGGAGAGCCGGTCAAAATACATCTGGCCGTTGAGGTGATCGATTTGGTGTTGAACGGAGGTGGCCCAGAGGCCGACGTAGTCGCGCCGCTCGATGACGCCTTCGCTGTTGAGAAAGCGCAGGCTGACCCCGCGGGGGCGTTTGACGACGGCGGACACACCGGGGAGATTTGGGCTGGCTTCCTCATGTTCGCGAAAAACGCCGCTCATGTCGATGATCTCGGGGTTCGCCATGAGAACAGCTTTGCCGCGCTCCTCGCTGGCGTCGACAACGGCCAGCCGCAGCATCACGCCGATCTGGGGTGCGGCGAGGCCGACGCCCGGCATGGCTTCCATTGTGTCGACCATATCGGCCCAGATGGCGCGGATCTCGTCTGTGACGGCTGCGACGGGCGCGGCTTTGCTGCGCAGGCGTTTGTCGGGCCAAGGGATGCAGGGTCTGGCGGTCATGGGTGCGCTTTCAGATAGGGCCACGGAACGAGGGGCGGAACGCTCATGCGCGCATCATCTCGCGTTTGAGCTTTTGCATTTTGCGGGTGATCATCTGGCGGCGCATGGCCCCGAGATAATCAATGAAAAGCTTGCCATTGAGGTGGTCGATCTCGTGCTGCACGCAGGTCGCCCAGAGGCCATCAAAGGTATCGCTTTGCTCGCGCCCGTCGCGGTCGATCCAGCGCACATCAACCGTCTTGGGGCGGGTGACTTCGCCGTATTGATCGGGGATCGAGAGACAGCCCTCTTCATAGGTGTTTGTGTCCTCGGAGGCGGCCACAATCTCGGGATTGAACATCATCACGGGCTTGGGCGTTTCGCCTTCTTCCTTGACACAATCGAGCACAATAACCCGCGAAAGCACGCCGATCTGGGGCGCGGCAAGGCCGATCCCCGGTGCGTCATACATGGTTGCGAGCATATCGTCGCCAAGCTTGCGCAGATCGTCCGAGAGGTCTGGCACTGGCGCGCAGACCTTTTTGAGGCGGGGGTCGGGG
>JAHBAN010000038.1 GCA_018500075.1 Flavobacteriia bacterium
AGATGTGTATAAGAGACAGCCCCCGCGCCTCCGCTCTCCCAAAGCCTGCGCCGGCTCGCCCTCGGCCTCGCGCTCTGGCTGGCTCCGCTTGCCGCGCTGCATCTCACCGCTCAAACCTTCCTCGCCGAGCTGGCCGCCTATTTTGCCCAGCTCGCGCTTCTCAGCTTCGGCGGTGCCTATGCGCTGCTGGGCTGGATGACGCAAACCATGGTGCAAGACCACGGCTGGATCACCGCCGCCCAGATGATCGACGCCCTGGGCCTCGCCGAAACAACCCCCGGCCCGCTGATTCTCGTGACCCAATTCACCAGCCATATCGCCGCCGAGGCCGAGGGCGGGCTTGGCCTCGCCGCCCTCGCCGGGCTGCTCACCCTCTGGATGGTCTTCACCCCCTGCTTTCTCTACATCTTTCTCGCCGCGCCCTATCTGGAGCGCCTCCTCGCCCTGCCCCGCCTGCGCGCCGCCCTTGGCGGGATCACAGCCGCCGTCACAGGCGTGATCGCAAGCCTCTCGCTCTGGTTTGCCCTCTCCGTGCTCTGGCCCGGCGGGCTTTCGGGCACACCTGCGCAGGCATTTGCCCAGATAAGCTGGCCCGCACTCGCCCTGATCGCCTCGGGCGCCGCCCTGACATGGCTTACAAAAGGCAATCTTTTCATACTGATCATCATAAATGGCGTGCTCGGATTTGCCCTCGTCTCAGCCCTTGGCCTTTAGCGCGGTTTCGGCCTTTTGTTTTCCGCAAAACTCCCTATTCTTGATCTCACAACCAAGGGGGCAGCCGATGTCAAAGACGATTGACTATGGCACATTGATGCACAACGCCATGCGCAGCCTGATCCGCCGCGTTCTATCGGACGTGGCCCAAAACGGCCTGCCGGGGGCGCATCACTTCTTCATAACCTTTGACACCCGCCACCCCGAGGCAAAGCTCGCCGACTGGCTCCACGAGCGCTACCCCGAGGAAATGACCATTGTCATTCAACACTGGTTTGACGCGCTTGTTGTCACGGACGAGGGGTTTTCTGTCACGCTGAATTTTGGCGACGCCCCCGAAGCCCTCGAAATCCCCTATGATGCCATCAAGACCTTCGTCGACCCCTCGGTCGAGTTCGGCCTGCGCTTTGAAGCCAGCGAGGACGACGCGTTTGACGACGAGGACGAAGACGAGGACGACACCGCCGAAGACGAGGCCGACGCCCTCTTTGGCGCGCATGACGAGGTGCCAGAAGCGCCCATGGTCGAACACGCCGAGCCTGAAAAGCGGCAGGCCGAAGTTGTCAGCCTCGACCAGTTTCGCAAATAAGCCAATAGAGGCGCAGGCATAGACGGCAGGCGCAGGCGCAAGTAGCGGCGCAAGTATCGACCCAGGCATCAACGCGGGCAAAAACCCTCCCAAACCGCCGCCCACAAAAGCAACACCGCCCCCGAACGCCCCCGTTAGGGCTATCAGCCATTGCCCCCTCCCCGCGAGGGCGTTAGACGGTTTGCGACAGTTTGCAAAAGGAGCCGACCATGGCCGACACCCGCACAGAAACCGATAGCTTCGGCCCTCTTGAGGTCCCTTCAAACAAGTATTGGGGCGCACAAACGCAACGCTCCATCATGAACTTCCCGATCGGCTGGGAAAAACAGCCCGTCGCCATCGTGCGCGCGCTCGGCGTGATCAAGCAGGCCTGCGCCATGGCCAACCGCGACAGCGGCGCGCTTGATCCAAAACTCGCCGAAGCCATCATTCAGGCCGCGGGAGAAGTTGTGAGCGGCAAGTTTGACGACAATTTCCCGCTGGTCGTCTGGCAAACAGGCTCGGGCACACAGTCCAACATGAACTCAAACGAGGTCATCGCCAACCGCGCCATCGAAATTCTCGGCGGCGTCATCGGCTCCAAAGACCCGGTCCACCCCAATGATCACTGCAACATGGGCCAATCCTCAAACGATACCTTCCCGACCGCCATGCACATCGCCACAGCCATGTCGGTGCATGATGTGCTGCTGCCCGGCCTTGAAAAACTCGCCGCCGGCCTCGAAGCCAAGGCCGAGGCCTTCAAAGACATCATCAAGATCGGCCGCACACATACCCAAGACGCAACGCCGCTCACCCTGGGTCAGGAGTTCTCCGGCTACGCCCATCAGATCCGCATGGGCATTCGCCGCGTTCACGCCGCCCTCCCCGCGATCTACGAGCTGGCCCAAGGCGGCACAGCCGTTGGCACCGGCCTCAACACAAAGCACGGCTGGAGCGAAACCGTCGCCTCCCATATGGCCGATATCACCGGCCTGCCCTTTGTGACCGCGCCCAACAAGTTCGAAGCCCTCGCCGCCCATGACGCCATGGTCTTTATGTCCGGCGCTCTGGCGACCATCGCCGGCTCGGCCTATAAAATCGCCAATGACATCCGCTTCCTCGGCTCCGGTCCGCGCTCGGGCCTTGGCGAGCTGATCCTGCCCGAAAACGAGCCGGGCAGCTCGATCATGCCCGGCAAGGTCAACCCGACGCAGGCCGAAGCGCTGACACAGGTCGCCGCACACGTCATGGGCAATGACGCCGCGATAAAATTTGCCGGCTCACAGGGGCATTTTGAGCTGAACGTCTACAATCCGATGATGAGCTACAACCTGCTTCAAAGCATCCAGCTTCTGGGCGACGCCGCCGACAGCTTCACCGAGCGGATGCTGATGGGGATCGAGGCCAATGAACCGCGTATTGACAAGCTGATGAAAGAAAGCCTGATGCTGGTCACGGCGCTGGCGCCAACCATCGGCTATGACAATGCGACCAAAGTGGCCAAAACAGCCCATAAAAACGGCACAACCCTCAAAGAAGAGGCCATTGCGCTCGGCTTTGTCGACGAAGAGACCTTTGATCGCGTGGTGCGCCCCGAAGACATGATCGGCCCCAAGTGATGAGTGAGCCGGTCAATCTCAACCGGTTCAGAAAAGCGGCGGCACGGGCCGAGGACAAGGCCCGCGCCGCTGAAAATGTGGTCAAACATGGTCGCACAAAGGCTCAAAAAGAGCTTGAAAAAGCCCGCGCCGCCAAGGCCGCGCGTGAGCTGTCCGGCAAAGAGCGCGAGACATGAGCCGCCCTGTCAAACGCTCGCTGACCCTGCGCGGCCACCGCACCAGCGTCTCGCTGGAGGATGAATTCTGGCGCGCCTTCCGCGAGATTGCCGCCCGGAAAAACAAGCCGATCAACGAGCTGGCGGCCGAAATTGATGACGCCCGCGGCGTCAAAAGCGGCCTCGCCTCGGCGATCCGGCTCTATGTTCTGGCAGAGCTTCAACGTTAAACAAGCCTTAACCGCGCTGTGGCTACAGTAGGCCATGTCTCTCTCGGCCCACCTCTCCCCCGATCTCTGGATCGAACAGATTTTCAGCTCGCGCGCCGCGGCAAAAGGCGGTGTCGTGCGGCGCAAACAGCGCGATGTTGAGCGCTTGGTTGGCATGAACCGCTTCAAACACGAGCTGAAGCGCCGTGGCTATAGTGCGCTCACAAATGCCGGCGATATCATCATCTTTTGCAACCAAGAGCCTATCGAACCGCTCTGATCCCAAATTTCTTCACAGAAATTTGCCCCGAAAATTCGAATTTTCGAGGCCCCTTCGTCGCGCGCTCACTTTCAGCCAGATTCCGTCCTTCGCCCGCACCGTCAGATGCGCAACAGGTTGCGGGCAACGCCCCTCCACCCGCTCAAAGCGAAACCGCTTCACAAGCATCGACAAAATAAGCGGCCCCTCAACCATAGCAAACCCCGCTCCGGTGCAGACCCGCGGTCCGGCGCTGAAGGGCATATAGGCCTCGCGCGCAGAGCACCGCCCCGCCTCGGTCTGCCAGCGCTCCGGCTCAAACGCATCGGGGCGCGCCCAGATCCGCTCGTGACGGTGCAAATGCCACGGGCTGAGCACAATCTGGCTGCCAGCCTTGACCTTGCGCCCGCGAAACGCCTGCGGACAGCCCGCCTCGCGCACCATCATCGGCACAGGCGGATAAAGCCGCAGCGCCTCGCGAAACACATCCCGGCTCGCCTTGAGCTGTGACATCACGGCAAAATCACAGCCCTCAAGCCCCTTGGCTTCCTCTGCGAGCGTCTCTTGCCACTCCGGATAGAGCGCCAGCAAATAGAGCGCCCAAGCCAGCGCCGAGGCGCTCGTCTCATGGCCCGCCAGAAAGAAGATCGCCACCTGATCCACCATTTCCTCAGCGCCAAATCTATCCCCCGTTTCAGGGTCAACGGTGGTCATGATTTTGGTGGCAAGATCATCGGGCGCCACACCGGCGGCAATCTCGGCGGCGCGGGTCTCTGTCAGCCGTGCAATCAGGCTGCGAATGCTGCGCGCCGTTTCCCGCGTGCGGCGCCGGAAAAATCGCGGCATCCAGCGCGGCAAAGGCAGAAAGGCCGCAATATTCACAATCGGCTGGCTGCGCTGATAGTCGCGAAACTCCGCGAAAACCTGCGCGGCAATCTCGTTTTCGATCGGGATCGAAAACAAGGTGCGAAAGATCACATCCGCCGCCGCATGGCTCGTCACCTCCTCGATCTCAATGACACCGGGCTTGAGCCGCGCCACACAGGCCTGCGAGGCCGCCCACATCGCCGGAAAACTGTCGCGCAGCCGCCCGCCCTCAAAGGCCGGGTCAATGATCCGCCGCTGCCGCTTCCAGGTCTCGCCATTGGTCAGAAACACACTCTCGCCCAAAAGCGGGCGCAGCCCCTCGCTCACGCGCGATGATTTGGGAAAGTCATCAGGCCGCTCTTTCAACACCAGATCAATCAGCTTCGGGTCATTGATCATATAAGAGCGAAAAAACGGGGTGCGAAACTCCGCCATCCAGGCCCGATAGAGCTTTGCCGGCTGGGCCGACAGAATATCCTGACGAAACAGCTTCACATAGCGCCAGAGGCTGACTTTGTCGGGTCTGGAGGGCGGCTTCGGGGGTAAACTCATGGCACAACACTTCTAAACTTGTTCACGGCCGTCTCGATGCGGCTCCGCGAGGCCCCGCGCCCGTCGTAGCGCGCGCCCAAGGTCAGCGGCCCCGCGGTGATTTGAAAATAGTCATAGTCCTTGGGCCGGTCAAAGGCGCAGAGATACTGGAAATGAAGCCGGAAAAAGCGCCAGCGCAGCTCTTTCCAGCGCGCAGCACTCAGGCTCTGGGTAAAGGCCGCCGAGATCACCAAAGGCCAGCGCTGGCCCTCACAGCCCACGCCGGAGACTTTGACAGGGTCACATAGGGCAAAGGCACAGCCATCTCCCGGCGCAGTGACATCAACCCAAGCCAGCTCCTCGCGCTGGCTCAAAAACGCCAGATCCGCCCGCAAGCGCCACGCCTTTGGCAAAAAAGACACCATCGGCACAACCTGCCCGAGCGACAAAAAAGAAAGCTCCGGCCCCTGCGCAGGCACCCGCCCCGCCCGGATCAGATCGGCCAGAATAGACCTGTCTCCTATACACATCTGACGCTGCCGACGA
>JAHBAN010000099.1 GCA_018500075.1 Flavobacteriia bacterium
AAGTCGACCGCGACACGCTCAGCCGGATGTCAAACGCTTTCGCGCAGAAAATGGCCGGGCTGGAAGCCGAAATTCACACCCTCGCAGGCCGCAGCTTCAACGTCGGCAGCCCCAAGCAACTGGGCGAAATCCTGTTTGACGAAATGGGCATCGAGGGCGGCAAAAAAGGCAAAACAGGCGCCTATGCCACCGGCGCAGATATCCTCGAAGAGCTGGCCACAGACCACGCGCTGCCCGCCCGCGTGCTCGACTGGCGCCAGCTCTCCAAACTCAAAAGCACCTATACCGACGCGCTGCAAGACCACATCAACCCCGAAACAGGCCGCGTTCATACCTCCTATGTGCAAACCGGGGCCACAACAGGCCGCCTCGCCTCGTCTGATCCGAACCTGCAAAATATTCCGATCCGCAGCGAAGAAGGCCGCCGCATCCGCGAAGCCTTTGTCGCCGAAGAGGGCAAAACGCTCATCGCGCTTGACTATAGCCAGATCGAGCTGCGCATCCTCGCCCATATCGCGGGGATCGACACGCTCAAACAGGCCTTCCGCGAAGGGCATGACATCCACGCCATGACCGCCTCGGAAATCTTTGATGTGCCGCTGGAGGAGATGACCCCCGACATCCGCCGCCGCGCCAAGGCGATCAACTTCGGCGTGATCTACGGCATCTCGGGCTTTGGCCTCGCGCGCAACCTGCGCATCCCGCGCGGCGAAGCGCAGGGCTTCATCGACCGCTACTTCGAGCGCTTCCCCGGCATCCGCGCCTATATGGACACAACCACCGAATTTGCCAAACATCACGGTTATGTAGAGACGCTTTTCGGCCGCAAGATCCACACCCCGGAGATCGCTGCGAAAGGCCCGCGCGCCGGCTTTGCCAAACGCGCCGCCATCAACGCGCCGATCCAGGGCACCGCCGCCGACATCATCCGCCGCGCCATGATCCGGATGCCAAAGGCGATTGCCGGCTTGCCCGCGAAAATGCTGTTGCAGGTGCATGACGAACTCCTGTTCGAAGTTGAAGATGGAGCCGTCGAGGAGACGATCGCCCGCGCCCGCGAGATCATGGAAGGCGCGGCCGAACCGGCGGTAAAGATCGACGTGCAGCTTGTGGTCGATGCCGGGCAAGGCGCAAACTGGGCTGAAGCGCATTAACTCATTTCGAATTGTGCTGCGCACAATCCGACCGGTTGAGGGGGACCAGTCCCCCTCAAACTCCCCCTGGGATATTTTTAGCAATAAAAAAGGGTTAGGCCGCTTCAGCCGCGTGTTGGCCGGCCCATTTGCCTGTGGCGAGGCAGGCTGTGATGAGGTAGCCGCCCGTGGGCGCTTCCCAGTCGAGCATTTCGCCGGCAGCGAAGACATTGGGTTGGCTTTTGAGCATGAGGCCTTCGCTGAGCGCCTCAAAGCGTAGGCCGCCGGCTGTAGAGATCGCTTCGTCCATCGGCCTTGGGCCAGCGTGGGCGATGGGCAGGTTTTTGAGCGTTTGGGCGACAGATGTGTCTCTATCCTTGCCAAACTCGAAGAATAGCGCGCGCTTCACCGGATCGAGCTTCAGCCGTTTGAGCAGATTGGGCAGGCTTTGTTTGCCGGCTTTGGCGAGACGGGACTCGATCTCTTGAAGAGTGACGTCTGGCATCAGGTCCAGCCAGAGCGGCGCGCCTTCGCGCATCACTTTGGACAGGGCATAGATGCCGCTTCCTTCCAGCCCGCGCCGCGAGACCACGAATTCGCCCCGGTGCTTGATCCCGCCGGCGCGCAGCGCGACCTGCTTTACCGGCGCGCCAAACAGCGGCGTCATATGGTCAGACCAGGCCATGGCGAAGCCCATGTTGGCCGGTTGAAACGGCGCGACAAGATCGGGCATCTGCTTGGCCCAGGCGCCATCAGAGCCGAGCCGCGCCCAGCTTGCCCCGCCCATCGCCAGCACGGTGACATCTGCGGCAAGCCTGACCTGATCCGTCGGCGTGTCAAAGCTTTGCCCCCCCAGCCAGCGGTGGCGTGTCTTGATCTCCACGCCCAGCGCCGCCAGCCTTGCAAGCCAAGCGCGCAACAGCGGCGAGGCTTTCATCGCCTTGGGAAAGACGCGCCCCGAGGAGCCGGTAAACACCTCCTGCTCCAGCGCTTCGGCCCAGTGCTTTACATCCTCCGGCCCGAAAGCCTCCAGCATCGGGCGCAGGGCGGGCTGCTCATAGGCCGCAACAAAGGCCTCGAACGGCTCGTCTTTTGTCAGGTTCAGCCCGGATTTCCCCGCCATGAGAAACTTGCGCGCCGGCGAGGGTTTGGCCTCGGCCACTGTGACAGCCAGCCCGGCTTTCGCCAGCTCTTCGGCGGCCATCAGCCCCGCTGGCCCCGCGCCGATCACCAGAGCGCTCTTCATGGCGCGCGCTTGTCGTGCAGCTCCACAACGCGGTGCGGATAGGGGATCGTGATGCCGTTGTCCTTGAGCGCGTTCCAGATCAGGAACAGCACATCAGAGGTGAATTTGTTTTCGCCATCGTCCAGCCCGTTGACCCAGAATTCGACCGCAAAATCGACCCCGCTCTCGCCAAATCCGCGCAGCTCGCAGTCAGGCGGATAGGGCTTGGTCAGCACTTTGGCGTGTTTGGCCACCGCCGCCTCGACAATATCGGGGACAAGATTGATATCGGTGTCATAGCTCACCGAGAAGGGCGCTTCATAGCGGTTTGCGCTGCCGGAATCGGAATAATTGACCACCCGCGTGGTGATAAAATCTTCGTTGGGCACCACAATCCAGCGGCCATCAAACGTCTCTAATATGGCCGCGCGCGCTGTCATCTTGACAATCTTGCCGGCCTCGCCGCCGTCAAGCTCGACATAGTCGCCCACCGTGGCTTGCCCCTCAAGCAACAGGATCACGCCGGAAATAAAGTTTGACGCGATCTTTTGCAGACCAAACCCCAAGCCCACACCAATCGCGCCGCCCAAGACAGCCAGCGAGGTCAGGGAAATGCCCATGATATTCATCAAAAGCAGGAAGGCGACACCGAAAATCATCAGCTCCGCCGCCTTGGCGGCCAATGTGCGCGTCGCCGCAGGCATTTCCCTTTGCTTTTCGATGAATGCGCTCGACTGGTCGTTCGACCAGCGCCCCAGCCAGAACAGCACCGAGCCGGCAATAATCCCGCGCACAATCGACATGAGCGAGAAGCTGATATTGCCGAGCCCAATCACCGTTTCGCTCAGCTTCACACTCACCAGATCAAGCAGCCCGACCGCATAAAGCGCCATCACAGGGATCAGAACATAGCGCCCGAGCAGCTTTAGAAACGGGTCGCGCAGCGCCTCGGTGACAAGTGTGCGCGCCGCAAGAAAAAGAAACACCCGCTTGCCAAAGGCAATCACAGCGCCCGAGTCAAAAAGCGAGCGCACCACAGTTTCGCCCGCCGCCGTCAAGACATAGGCCAACAGCGGCAGGATCAAGGGCACAAACCGCAAAAGCCAGCGCCGCCCGTTGGCAAGCATCGTGAGCTGCGCCTCATCGGGCGTCAAGATCTGCACAAACTTGGGGCGCGCCCGCCGTGTCACAAGCACAGCCAGAACATAAGCCAATATCAGAAGGCCAAATTGCGACCACGCCGCCGGACTCAAGAGCCAGCTCTGGGCCAAAGCCCAGCCTTGTTCGGCATAAACAAACACCGTTTTGATGATCTGAGGTTGCCCGCTCATCTCTACATCCCTTACCAACTGGGTTACCTCTTCGTCTAATGCCCCGTTCGGCCCCATTTTACAACTGAGCAACACATGATGAACGACACGCCGCCGCTTTGCCCGCTCTGCCACCGCCCCATTCCCGAGGGCGTCCCGCAAAGCCGGCATCATCTTATCCCGCGTCTGCGCGGCGGCAAAGGCGGCGAAACAGTGCTGCTGCACCAGATCTGTCACAATGAAATCCACGCGTCGTTGAGCGAAACAGAGCTGGCGCGCAGCTATAACACGCCCGAGGCCCTGCGCGCCCATCCGCGACTGGAAAAATTCATCCGCTGGGTCGCCAAGCGCCCGCCGGACTTCAAGTCAAAAACCCCCGGCAAACGCCGAAGTCGCTGAGCGTCTTTGCGCTGGCTCAATACGGGCCTTGCCAAAACGGGGCATGATAGGCGCCGAAAGGAGAGTGACATGACACTCACATATTCAGAAGACGACAGCACCAAAACCGCCACAATCACAGTGTCCGGCAAGATAACCCGAGACGATTATGATGCGGTGATGGCCCCTATTCAGGCCTTTATAGACAAGCACGGCAGCATCAATTTCATCGAAGTGATCGAGAGCTTTTCGGGCTTTGACCCCTCCATCATCTGGCCCGGTATCAAGTTTGACATCGCCAATCTCAAGCATATCGCGCGGGTGGCGGTCGTCTCCGATATCGGCTGGATCAGCCCGTTTACCAAAGCTGCGGGGTATTTCATGTCTACAAAACTGCGAATGTTTGACCTCTCCGAGCTTGATGAGGCGCGGGACTGGGTCAAATCATCCGCTTGATCCCGCTCACAATCTCGGGCTTCGCCGCCAGCACATCGGCGGCGATCTCCCGCGCCTGCTCCAACAGCACATCAGCCGCGACAATCCGGTCAATCAGGCCAAAGGCGAGCGCCTCTTCGGTCATGATTTTCTGACCGCCCATCAAGACAAGCTTGGTGCGCGCAGGGCCGATCAGGGCGCTCATGCGGGCAGGGTCAGAGGGCTGGGGCAAAAAGCCGAGCTTCATCACAGGATAGAAAAACTTTGCCCCCGGCACAGCCAGCCTGATGTCACAGGCCAGCGCCATGCCCATGGCCCCGCCCGCCAGCGTGCCGTTGAGCGCCGCAATGCTGAGGCCATCAAACGCCGCCACAGCGCGCGACAGCCGCTCCCATAGCGGCGAGGTCGCCAGCCCGGCGCGCGCCTCCTCAAGATCGGCTCCCGCCGAAAAGACCTTGCCCGCGCCAGTCAGCACAAGCACCCGCGCCGCGCCCGCGCCCTCAATGATATCGCAAAGCTCCTCCAGCATGGCCGCGGTGAGCGAATTGGCCTTTTCGGGCCGGTTTAGAGCCACAACCCAATAGGCCCCGTCTCTTGTGAGCGTGATCATATCAGGCCCACCGCCTTGCGCAGCGCCTCATCGCGCAGGGCAAGTTCCTGCCCGAGAAACGGATCGGCCGCCGCGCCACACATCCACAACAGCGCCCGCGCGGGCCACTCCGCCGGAATATGGTCTTCCCAGTTCATTTCACTCACAGGGTTCACACCGCTCGCCTTGATTTCGCGCTGCATCTGCGTCGCCACCGTCCCCGGCGAAAGCCCCATTATACGCAGCCCTTGCGCCGCGCCTTCCAGATGGGCCGCTTTGGTCATCATGGCCGCGCCCGCCTTGGAGGCGCAATAGTGGCTCCAGCCATCGAGCGCATTATGCGCCGCCCCAGAGCTGATCGTGATGATCGTGCCGTGGCCCTGCCTGATCATAGGGGGCATCGCCGCGCGCATCCCGTGATACACGCCCTTGAGGTTGATATCGATTGCCGCGCCCCAGGCCTCGGGGTCGCTCTCTGCCAGCATCGCCACAGGCTCGATGACACCGGCATTGCCAATCAGGATATCCAGCCCGCCAAACCGCCCGATGGCCTGCTCCACAGCCCTGTGCATATCGCCATATCGTGCGACATCACAGGCAACCGCCATGGCCGTCTCGCCAATATCAAGCGCAATCTCGTCAATCGCGGCCTCGCTGCGCGCCGTCAGAACAACATTGGCCCCCTCACGCGCAAAAAGCCGTGCCGTGGCTTCGCCAATCCCGCGGCTCGCGCCGGTGATCAGCACAGTCTTGCCGGTTACGTCACTCATGATGTCCTCCTGTTTTTCAACAGTGGTAATCTGCCCGTTTAGGCACGTCCAGCAGGATCACCCCTTGACCCCCGCGTCACGCGCCCACACCATTATGGCAACAGCATTTCTTGAAAGGTTTTCTCATGGTCCTCCGCTCCTTGCTTCTCAGCAGCGCCACTTTGGCTTTCACAGCCACAGCCGCCTTCGCCGATCTCAGCGCCCAAGAGGTCTGGATGGACTGGAAAGCCTATATCGAAGGCTTCGGCTACAGCGTAAAGGCAACAGAAAGCACATCAGGCAACAGACTCACCGTTTCCGATCTCACTTTGGCCATTCCCCTGCCAGACGAGAGCGCCACCATGACGCTCGATATGGCGGCCATGTCCTTCGCAACAGGCGCAAACGGCACAGTAGACATCATCCTGCCAGAGGCGTTTCCCGTCGGCTTCACTCTGGTCTCGGGCGGGAAAACAGAGGTCGCCGGCACGCTCCAGTATGACACAACCGATCTTTCCATCCGCGTTTCGGGCGCGCCGGAGTCGATAACCTACACAACAACAGCCACAGCGCTTGATATGCGCCTGTCCCATCTCGCCATCGAGGGGCAGCCCACAGATCTGGGCACCCTCTCGCTCGATATGGCGGGCCTCACAGGCGTCACCCATATGAAGCGCGGCGCGCTGCGTGAGGTTGCGCAGTCCTTTGCTCTCGACAGGCTGGGCTACACGGTCGATATCCAGCCGCCACAGAGCCAGAGCAGCGCGCCGGAGCGCTTCAAAATGACGGGCGCGCTTGACGCCCTGCGCTTTGACGGCACAGGGGCCTACCCCGAGGCCGCTGACGGGGCCGGAGCCGGGGCCGACAGCACCGGCGCTCAAGACGTCTCGGCTCTGCTCTCCTCCGGCTTCGCCTTTGACGGCGGCTTTGCCTATACCAACGGCAAAAGCGCGGTCCAGATCACCGAAAACAACGAAACAACAAGCGCGGCGTCATCGTCCCGAAGCGGCCGCCTCAATGTCGCGATGAGCAAAGCCGGCCTGCACTACGGCGGCGAAGCGCTGGGCCTCACATCAAGCCTGACACATAGCCAGATGCCCTTCCCCCTCGACGTCACCGCCGACAAAAGCGCCTTCGCCCTGACCCTGCCGCTCACCGCTTCAGAAGCCGCGCAAGACTACGGCCTCACCATCGAGTTGCGCAATCTCGCCACATCAGACCAGCTCTGGTCGCTGCTCGATCCGACCGCCCAGCTCCCCCGCGCGCCCGCCACGCTGCGGCTTGATCTCTCCGGCACAGCAAAGCTCCTCGTTGACCTGCTCGATCCCGACAGCATGGCCGCGCTGGAAGCCGGCGCGCAAAGCCCCGGCGAAATCCGCTCTGTCTCCCTCAACGCCCTCGAGCTGTCCGCCGCAGGGGCCTCGCTCATAGGCACCGGCGCATTCACAATCGACAATACCGACACCCAGACATTCGCAGGGGCGCCCAAGCCGGTCGGCGCGGTTGACCTCAAGCTCGTCGGCGCCAACAGCCTGATCGACAAGCTCGTCGCCATGGGCCTGCTCCCCGAAGATCAAGCCATGGGCGCGCGCATGATGATGGCCCTCTTTACCCTTCCAAGCGACGCCCCCGATACGCTCACCTCAAAAATCGAGGTCAACGATCAGGGCCATGTCCTCGCCAACGGCCAGCGCCTGCGCTAAAACGCGCAAAAAGTGATCCCGACAAGCCGCGCTCCTGTATAGATTGCAATGCAAAAGAACAGGGGCGCCCATATGCCTGACAAACCGGTCCTCATCATGGGCAGCGCCCCAAATGTCACCGCCTGCGCCGCTTGGCCCCGCTCGCAGTTCTCCGCCATCGTCGCAATCAACAACGCATGGCAGGTCCGCCCCGACTGGACCCACCATATCGCGCCCGATGATTTCCCCGAGGCGCGCGCTCCGAAAGCGCTCAAGCCGGGCCAGATCCGCGTGAGATCCTCCTCCTACGTCCCCGCCAACAACCGCTACGGCGGCGTGCTCTACGCAGGCGGCACAATGGCCTTCACAGCGGGCTATTGGGCGCTCGCCGCGCTCAAGCCTTCCGCCATGGTCTTTGTCGGCTGCGATATGATCTATGCGTCAAACAAGCCCACGCATTTCTACGGCACAGGCACAGCCGACCCGCTGCGCGATGACATCTCGCTGCGCAATCTCGAGGCCAAATCGGCCCGCCTGCTGCTCCACGCCGCGGTGCAGGGCTGCGCCTGCCTGCGCGCCGATACGCCAGAAAGCCGCCTTCTCTTTCCGCCCGCCACCGCCGAAGCGCTGGCCGCCCAAGCCGCCCTCCCCGATCCCGAGGCCTTCCAGTCGGCGAAAGAGCGCGAAAACAAACTCGCCTATCATGTCCCCTCCGGCCGCTACTGGGAGAGCGCCACCGCCTTCGCACCCGATAAGCTCGACGCCCTCGATACGCTCTGGCTCGCCGCGCTCGCCGCCTGAGAAACGCAGTCGTGACTTGAACGCGCCCCGCATATGCCCCACAAGAGTTCTATGACAAACAGCCTTGAAGCCCTCGCCCAATCCGCTCTCGCCGCCGCGCTCAAAGCCGGCGCCGACAGCGCCGATGTGATCACCCTCAAGGGCCGGTCTGTCTCGCTCGATATCCGTCAGGGCAAGCTCGAACAGGCCGAACGCGCCGAAGGCACAGACCTTGGCCTGCGCGTCATGGTCGGCCAGCGCCAAGCCATGGTCTCCTCCTCCGATACCCGCCCCGAGGCCATAGCCCAAGCCGCCGAACGCGCCGTTGCCATGGCCCATGAAGCCCCCGAAGACCCCTACATCGGCCTCGCCGCACCCGAAGATCTGGCGACCACATGGGACATCGCCGCCTTCGAGCTTTATGACGCCACAGCCGAGCCAAGCCCCGAAGCCCTCGCCGAAGACGCCCGCCGCGCCGAAGCGGCCGCCCTGGCCAATACCGCCGTCACGCAGGTGCAATCCGCCAGCGCGAGCCACTCGCACACATCCGTGCATCTCGCCACAAGCACTGGCTTCTCTGGCGGCTATCAGCGCTCGTCGCGCGCGCTGTCATGCGTGGCCATCGCCGGCACCGGCCTTCAGATGGAGCGCGACTATGACGGCGACGGCCGCATCTTTCAGGCCGATCTGCGCGCCCCCGAAGAGATCGGCGCCCGCGCCGCCACCCGCGCCGTAGAGCGGCTCAACCCCAGAAAGCCCAAAACAGGCAGCTACCCGATCCTGTTTGACGAGCGCATTTCAAGCACGCTCGTGGGCCATCTCCTCGCCGCCGTCAATGGCGCGATGGTGGCGCGCGGCTCGTCCTGGCTGCGCGACGCTCTGGGCGAACAGATTTTGCCCGCGCAGCTCTCGATCCTTGAAGACCCGCACCGCCCGCGCTGCTCTGCCTCGCGCCCGTTTGATGCCGAGGGCCTGCCCACCGCGCCGCGCCATATCGTGCGCGACGGCGTGCTTCAGGGCTGGACGCTCGATCTCGCCAATGCCCGCAAGCTCGGGCTGCAGAGCACAGCCAACGCCGCCCGCGGCACAGGCAGCGCGCCCTCCCCGAGCGTCTGGAATATCGCCCTCACCCAAGGCACACAGAGCCGCGACGCCTTGCTGCGCGACATGGGCACAGGCTTTCTTGTCACCTCGCTGATCGGCTCCACAATCAATCCCAACACAGGCGATTATTCGCGCGGTGCCTCGGGCTTCTGGGTCGAAAACGGCGAAATCGCCCACGCCGTCAATGAGGTCACCATCGCCGGCAATCTGCGCGATATGCTGCGCAGCATCGTTCCCGCCAATGACGCCCGCACCCATCTCTCCCGCGTTGTGCCCTCCCTGCTGCTCGAAGGGCTGACCCTTGCAGGATCCTGACCTCGCCTTACTGATCAAAGCGGCGCAGACCTCGGGCGAGATCGCCACAGGCTTCGCCATGGACCGGCTCCGGAAATGGGACAAAGACGCCGGCGCAGGCCCCGTCACAGAAGCCGACCTCGCCGTCAACGCCTACCTCGAAGACACGCTTAAGACCGCGCGCCCGGACTATGGCTGGCTCTCCGAAGAAACCGAAGACACAGACGCCCGCCTGAACAAGCGCCGCGCCTTCGTCATCGACCCGATCGACGGAACCCGCAGCTTCATCGAAGGCTCGACAACATGGGCACATTCCATCGCCGTGGTGCAAGACGGGCAGCCGGTGGCCGCCGTGGTCTACCTGCCCCTGCGCCAAAAGCTCTACGCCGCCGCAAAGGGGCGCGGCGCAACCCTCAATGGTCACCCCATCATGGCCTCCCGGCGCAGCAACCTTGCCGGCGCCGAGCTTCTCGCCGCCCGCCCGGCCTTTGAGCCACATCACTGGAAAAGCGGCCCCCCCGATCTCAAGCGCGCCTACCGCCCCTCTCTGGCCTACCGCCTCGCGCTCGTCGCCGAAGGCCGCTACGACGGGATGCTCACCCTGCGCCGCTCCTGGGAATGGGATATCGCCGCCGGCGCCCTCCTCATCACAGAAGCCGGCGCAGCCGTCACCGACCGGACAGGCGCGGGGCTGCGCTTTAACAAAAGCGATCCCGCCTCAAACGGCGTCGTCGCCTCAAGCACAGAGATCCACACCGCGCTGATCAAGGCGCTGGCCTGATCTGCCCTTTTTCTTTCTCTCAATATCCTGGGGGCTGTCTCTTATACACATCT
>JAHBAN010000028.1 GCA_018500075.1 Flavobacteriia bacterium
CGCCGGGCATGACAGCCGCGGCGAGCTGCTCGGCGCGTGCCAAGAGCGCGGCCAGATTGGCCGTCGTGGCTTCGGCTCGGCTGCGCAGAGGCAGCGCCTCATTCATGCGACGTCTTTCAGTCGCGCAGTTTCGGCGATCCCGGCCTCAATCAGGCTGTCCAGGCTTTCACCGCGTGCGAGCGCTGCAAAATTCAGCGCCATGCGGTGTTTCAAAACCGGTTTGGCCATCGCAATGACGTCAGAGGCATCAGGGGCAAGCCGCCCTTGCAACAAGGCGCGCGCGCGCACCGTGAGCATCAGGGCTTGGCTGGCGCGCGGACCCGGCCCCCATGCCACAGTTTCGCGCACGCGCTCACTGGCACCGGCCTCGTCAGGCCGCAGTGCGCGCACAAGGTCCAAAATGCTTTCCATAACATCTTCACCGACAGGCATCCGGCGCAATACCGCTTGGGCGGCCAGAAGCTCTTGTGCAGAAAAGATAGTTTGCACCGCCTTTTCGGATACCCCTGTTGTGGCGAGCAAAATTTGCCGCTCGGTCGCAAGATCGGGGTAACCAACGTCAATCCGCACGAGGAAGCGGTCCAGCTGCGCTTCCGGCAACGGATAGGTGCCTTCCTGCTCAATTGGGTTTTGTGTTGCGAGAACATGGAAGGGCTTTGCCAAATCGCGCTCTTGCCCGGCGACACTGACCTGCTGCTCCTGCATGGCTTGCAGGAGAGCAGATTGCGTTCTTGGACTTGCGCGGTTGATTTCGTCGGCCATCAGGAGCTGGCAGAAAACAGGCCCCTCCATGAATTTGAAAGCACGGCTGCCGTCGGCACTGGTTTCAAGCACTTCGGAGCCAAGAATATCTGCGGGCATCAAATCGGGCGTGAACTGGACCCGTTTGCTTTCAAGGCCCATCACGGTTCCAACGGTTTCGACCAGCCGTGTTTTGCCCAGGCCAGGCAGCCCGATGAGAAGCCCGTGCCCGCCACATAAAAGGGCTGCGAGTGTCAAATCGACAACGCGCTCTTGCCCGATGAAGCGGCGCGTGATTTCGGCCTTTGCTGCAGACAGGCGGTCTTCGAGAGTCTCGATCTCTGCAAGCAAATTGTCTGCATCGCCCATGGCAATTCTCCAAATGAAACACTACGTTCAGAGTCAGTCTAAACAGAAACTTACAAATGGCAAAATCAATGAGCGGACAAAATACCGTGAACCCGAGCGCCGAAAGTATCGCCGCTTCTGCGCGCGCGGCTGCAAAGGGGCGCGGTCTTCCGCCTGTCCATCTTTGGAACCCGCCGCATTGTGGCGACCTTGATATGCGCATCGCCCGAGACGGCACCTGGTTTTATATGGGAACGCCGATTGGCCGCCCCGAGCTTGTGCGGCTTTTCTCCACGATTTTGCGCAGGGACGGCGACGCCTATGTCTTGGTCACGCCGGTTGAGAAGGTCGGAATAACCGTTGATGACGCTCCTTTTGTGGCTGTTGATTTTGAAGTGACCGGCGCTGGAAAAAGCCAATCACTCACCTTCACAACAAATGTAGGGGACAAGGCCCAAGCCGGCCCCGATGCGCCCATTCGTGTCGAGCGCGATCCGGAGACAGGCGAGCCTTCGCCCTATGTGCGGATTCGAGCCAATCTTGATGCGCTGATTGACCGGAAAAGTTTTTATCGGCTCGTGGATATCGCGACATCCGAGCCTCACGAGGGGGTCGACTGGTTTGGCCTTTGGTCGGGCGGAGTGTTTTTTCCGATCATCCCGTCAGCGGAGTTGGCTGACTAGAGGCTAATGCACGACGAACTCTGCATGAAGCGCGCCTGCGGCTTTGATGCTCTTTAGAATATCGATCATGTCGCGCGGTTTGACCCCGAGCGCGTTCAAGTCGGAAATCACTTCGGACAGGGTTGTGCCGTCGGGCACTTCGGCAAGATTGATACCCGGTTCGTCTTCGATATCGGCATTGGTGCGCGGCACGATGACTGTTTCTCCCTCGGCGAAAGGATTGGGCTGAACAGCAACCGGTGCTTCCTGAATGCGCAGGGTCAAGCCGCCCTGGCTGACGGCAACACGCGAGATGCGCACATCTTCCCCCATCACAATCGTGCCGGACCGTTGGTCTACGACGACGCGCGCCCGGCGTTCCGGGCGGACCATAATATTTTCAATTTCGCCAATGGCGTGCGCTGTGGAGCGGCGCCCTGTCGCCTCGACATTGATTTGGACAGTTCCGGAATCAAGCATGGACGCGACGCGCTTGCCAAAGCTTCGGTTGATGGCGTTTTCAATCCGCCCCGCCGTTGTAAAATCAGCTTCACGCAAAGCCAGTCTCAGCGTGCTGAGGGAGGAAAGTTCAAAATCGATCTCGCGCTCGACACGGGCGCCAGAGGGGATCACGCCCGCCGTCGGAACGCCTTTGACAACGCCTCCGGCCTCGCCTTCGGCCGCGGCACCGCCTGCAATAATCGTGCCTTGTGCAACGGCATAGATTTGCCCATCCGCCGCATTGAGGGGCGTCATGATCAAAGTGCCGCCCATCAAGCTCTTGGCATCTCCAATCGCCGAGACATTGACATCAATGGTGCCGCCGGCGCGGGCAAAAGCCGGCAGCTCGGCGGTTACAAAAACCGCAGCAACATTTTTGGGGCGGTATTGCTCGCCACTGACATTGACACCGAGCCGCTCCAGAATATTTGACATTATTTCTTCGGTAAACGGGGCGTTCCGTATCCCGTCACCCGTGCCATTCAGGCCAACGACAAGGCCATATCCGATCAGATCATTGCCGCGCACACCGTCAAATTCCACAAGGTCCTTAATCCGGACCTCGCTGGCCTGAGCGGCGCCTGACAGCACCAGACTGGTCAGGATAAGGAGCAGACTTTTTATCATCTCAAGAACCCCACGAGGGAAAGCTGTGAGAGCTTTGCCGTGGCTGTATACAAGCTTTCCAGCCTGAATTGTGTGGCTTCCAGCTTTACGATTGTATCGTATGGATCGGCAGAGAGCAGCTCTGTCCGGGCGATCTCAAGGCTGGTGTTTTGGGCGGTCAAACGAATGCCGGCATCTTCGATCCGAGCCTCGGCATAGCCCAGCGCCCCCCGCGTCGCTGTCAGGCCGTCGACGGCGCTCAAGCTCAGCTCGCCGGCCCGCTCGAGCATGGCCGCACGTGTGGCATCTGACAGCACAAGTGCAGCATCGGCGGACAGGGCCGCCATGGCCGCAGATTTGAGCGTCATTTTAAAGGCGGCGTCATCGCCTTTGATCTTGAGATCAACGCGCTCACCATCTCCGAGATGAAAGGCCGACATATCGCTTGTGCCGCCTGTGTAGGCCACGGTTTCATATCCGCCGCCCGCTCCGAACCAATCATCCATCGCCGTTTCGATGTCGGCGATCGTTGATTGCCCCGCAAGCGCGGCGCGAAGATCTGTGAGGATAGTATCGGCGCTCGCCAAAGCGGCGCGGTCTGTTGCATTTCCCGAAAACAGGGCGCGGCCCGCCACCGAGGTGTTGAGCGTGGAGACCAGCCCCTCAATCACCCCCTGGCCTTTTTGGGCAAGAAGATTGTTTGTGAGGGTGTTTGAGCCTTCTCCCAGCCCCAGAATATCAGCGCCCAAATCACTGATACTTTGTTGAAGATAGGTGAGGCCGGATTGCATCGCGGCAGAAAAGCCGGCGGCTTCATGGGCGGATCTGGTGAAGACGCTGTTCATTTGAAGACTGCGCTCGATATCTGTGAGATAGTTTAGATCTGCACCCAGATGCTTCATGACATCTTGCACTTTTCCGCTGGACAGCTCGCTGGTCAGCCGCGTGATCTCGGTTTTGAGTTCGGCGTTCTGGCGGCGCAAATGGAAAGATTGCGCCATATCGCCTATGGAAACTGAGTTCATCCGATGGCCCCCATTAATACAGTCATCATATCGTCAACAGTTTGCAAAACGCGGGCATTGGCTGCGTAGGCCTGCTCGATTTGCATGAGCTTTTGCATTTCCTGATCAGAATCAACGCCGTCGTTTAACAAAAACTGCTTTGTTTCCTCTGCCCGAACGGCGGCAAATGTCAGGTTTTGCTCGGTGCTCAGGCGTTGTGCGCCAAATTTGCCGGTGACGAGGCTTGCCAGGTCGGACGCCGAGGCGGACTGCCCCATGAAGTCTCCGGAGGCCAGGTTACGGGAGGCGTTAAATGCTGTGGAAAAGGCCTTGAGCAAGGAGGCATCTCCGACCGAGCCAAGGGTCGCTGCGCCGAACCCGTCTCGCAAACGCCAGCTTGCGCCGCCTTGGTCGGGATCGACAATCGGGTTTACGCTGATGCGGCCAGCCATCCCCACTTCGTTTGAGGCGTCAAAATGCGCGCCGGCATCTGTGAACAGACCCGGAGAGCCGGAGGCCAGTGTGGGATCAAGCCCCGGCGCTTGTAACCGCTCGGTCAGATCCCGTGCCAACGCATCAAGCTCTGACTGAGCGTTGACCGCGAGATCGTCGCGAACTTGAAAGAGAGCGGCCAGCTCACCACCGCGCAGGGGGCCGGTCTGGTGGTTTACGGATATTTCGACACCGTTGAGCGAAAGGCCTGAAAGATGACCCGCATCAAGTGTCATATGAGGCACGATGGTGTGGGCATTCGTAAACGAGAATTCTGCGGCGGCTCCGTCTAGCAGGAGTGCGCCGCGCTGTGTGTAGAGCGCTATGCCCTGATTGGGGCGGTGCATTTCCTTGACGGGGACCAGACTGGCGATTTCGGTGATGAGGCTTTCGCGGTGATCAACGAGGGCCGAAACATCGCGTTTTGCTGTGGAGCCACCTGCAATTTGCACATTCAGCTCCTGAACCTGTGAGAGCTTGGTGTTCAGGCGCTCAACGGCGGAGTGGATCTGGCGATCTGCCGCCACGCGCATTTCCTGGAGGCCCTGGCTCGCCGTGTTGAGCGCTTCTGCCACCGAGCCTGCCTCGCGCACGACCTGATCAAGGCGTCCGGCAAGATCGGGACGGCTGATTGCCGAGACAAGAGCCGCCTCGAATCGGGCCATGCGGGCGGTCAGAGAGCTTGCCTCATCCGGTGTGCCAACAAGCTGTTCAAGCTTGGTTTGAAAGTTTGCAAGGTTCTGTTGGGCGGCTTGGTTTGAGTTTGCATCACGCATTTCTGCAACAAGGGCCGGCTGGCGGTGCCGCACCGTTCCGAGCACGGTCACACCGCCGCCGCGCGCGTCTTGTGATAATAGTTCAACGTCGCGCCGACCATATCCCTCGGTCATGGAGTTGGCCAAGTTGGACGAGACAATCTGGGCCGAGCGAGTCGCCGCTGTCAGGCCGCTGATCGCGTTGGAAAGTGCTCCGGATAAAGACATATCATCACCTTGAAAATGACACTCAAGCGCGCAGTGTCACACTGCGCGCCCTAGGGGTTATCGTTTGATATTGGCCGTCTCTTGCAGCATTTCATCGACGGTTTGGATGACTTTTGCGTTTGACGTATAGGCGCGCTGGGTCTCGATCATTGCGGTCAGTTCGCCCGCGACATCTGTTGTGGATTCTTCGCGGGCAAAGGCCACGATATCGCCTGTTGGCCCATCACCTGCATCCCATAGAAAGTATGATCCGCTTTGGGGGGAGGGCAAATAGGTTTGCTGGTCGAGCGCCACCATACCGTTTGGATTGGGCAGGGAGACCATCGGAATCTGGTAGATTGTCTTGGTGATTCCGGTGTCAAAAAAGGCGTGGACAAAGCCGTTTTGGTCCACCTCCACAGAGGTCATGTTTCCAACCGGGGTTCCATCTTTTGAAATCGAAACCGGCGCAAACGTATCAGACAATTGCGTGAGGCCGTCAGAGGTTCCGACCTCGCCAATGTTCAGTGTCATGGGGCCGCCGGCGACTGTGACTTCGAGCACGCCGGTCAGCGGATCGTAGGCGCCGCCCGTGAGGGTCGCGACAGAGGCCAATGTGCCGCCTGCGGTCCGGCTGTCGTCAAAGGTGAGCGTGTATTCGCCAATCACCGTTCCCGGAGTGGCTGAATCCGTGATTGTCATTGTCCATTCGTTGGAGACGCCTGTTGCGGGCACAGTGGGGGAAAATGAAATCGAGACGCTCTCGGATGTGCCCATATTGTCGTAATACTCGATCGACAGCTCCGAGGGCGCGCCATCTGCGCCCGCTTCCGTTTCGGTTGCAGGCAAGTTCACTCCGAGATCAATTTTTGTCGTTGGTTCGCCTGTAAACTGGTTCACGTTGATCTGGACCGGCTTCAGCCCGTCTGTCGTATCACGCGGGTAGGTCGGGATGGTGCCATCTGGCAGAGCGGGCCAGCCGAGCAGAACGAGGCCCGCTTCGCTGCGCAGATAGCCGTTTGAATCGGTTCGGAACGATCCGGTCGTGGCAAGAAGCATTTGCGACTGGCCATTGCCTGTATTGATCTCTGAATCGCGGGCCACGGGCAAAAACCCGTTGCCCCGCACCGCGATATCTGTCGGGTTTGACGATGCGACAAGCGCGCCGCGTTCGCTGATCAGGCGTTGCGTGGTGGAGCGCACCCCACCCGCGGAATATGTGCCGCCGGTCGAGGAAATAACCATCGAATGAAAATCTGCCTCCATCCGTTTGTAGCCATAGGTGGCCGAGTTGGCGATATTGTCCGAAATCGCCGCGAGCCGGGTCGCATTGGCTGTTAGGCCTGCGACACCGGCATTGAGAGAGGAGGAAATTGTCATGGATACGCCTTTCTGCTGCATCAAACGCTTCTTGAGCAACAGACCTAACGCCTCACACTTAACACCGGGCTAACATCTAAAATTGAGCAGAGTTTCAGCGATCCGACCGCAGCAAGACAATCTCCAAACGGTTGTTGCGCACGGCCATCGGATTTTTCACCGCGAGCGACTTATCCGCATGGCCCGTCTGCCGCATAAACCTGCTCCGGGCCAAGCCGCGGTCTTCCAGCAATTCGCGCATTTTGTTGGCGCGCGCCGCCGTCACGCTCCAGACCGGATTGTCGGCCAGCACGACGGGTGCGGCGCGCATATGCGCCCCGATCGCGATGTTGTTCTCCACAAGCCCAGACACCCGCGCAATAACATCGGCCAAATCCCGCAAGACAGCGGTCGGAGTGTCACTGTTTTCCTCAAAGAGAGCGAGGTTTTCCAGATCGAAAATCTCGATGATCATGCCCTCGTCGGTCACCCGTGTGATGATATGTTTCAGGCTCTCTTTTTCGACGATGCTTTCGCCGCCGATCCCCATCAAGGCTTCTTCGATCTTCCGATATGCCTCCTCGGCTTCCAGATCTCCGCCCTTTTCGGAGGTGGCATTTTCGCCATTTGCGGTCATCCCCATTTCGCCCCGCGCCTGGCGCGATTCTGCGGTGTGCAGACTGCTTGCTCCGGTGCCGTTTTGGGGCAGTGTCATCTCCGAGAAGACAGACTCGCCGCCAAAATTACCGTCGCCACCGCCCGAAACCCGCGCGATCGGAACCGTGGGGCTGAAATAATCGGCCACGCCTTTGCGCTGCTGTTCTGTTGTTGCATTCAACAGCCACATCAAGAGAAAAAAGGCCATCATAGCCGTCACGAAGTCTGCATAAGCAACTTTCCAAGCACCGCCGTGATGCCCGCCGCCGACAACTTTTTTCTTTCTCTTGATGATGACTGGCGCCAAATTGCTCTGCGCGCTCATATTCACCACCTTGTTTTACTCACCCACCTTCAGAGCTAAGCCAGAACTCTTACCGGTGCCTTAACAAAACAAGGCATTTCTATGATCTATAAAGACCTTATTAAGGCACCCTGACGGGCCTCAGCGCATGGTGTCTCCGGGCGCGATCCGCGGCGTCAGAACAATCTTTTCATCAAAGCTCATGGCCTCATCAGCAGAGCGTGCAAGAATAATCTCTGCGGCCTTCTGACCGATTTCGGCGCGGCAGGCATCCATCGTGGCCAGCATCTTGGGCAGGCCTTGCAAAAGCTCAACGCCGTTGAACCCTGCCAAACCGATCTGCCCGGGCACATCGATTCCGGCTTCAAGACAATAGAGCAGGCCGCCCGCACCGATCATGTCATTGGAATAATATATAAAATCCAGATCGGGAGTGCGCTCGAGCACAGCTTTGGTCATCTCGCGCCCCTTGGCCAGCGCGGACCCGCCTGAATAGAACTCCTGATCGGCTATTTCGATACCGGCCTTTGCCAGCGCTTCGGTGAAGCCTTCAAAGCGTTTACGGGCACGGTGATCGAGCGGCATTTTTGTGCCCAGAAAGGCGATCCGCTTATGCCCTGCGGCCACAATCGCTTCGGCCATCTTGCGCCCCGCCGCGCGGTGACTGATGCCCACAGCGGTGTCTACCGGCTCGCCGTCCACATCCATAATCTCGACCACAGGGATACCCGAGGCGGCCAGCATGGCTCGCGCATTATCAGAATGCTCCAGCCCCGCAATGATCACCCCCGAAGGCCGCCACGACAGCATCTCATAGAGCACCTTCTCTTCTTTTTCGGGCAAATAATCGGTGATCCCGACAACCGGCTGCAAGCCGCTGTTCTCCAGAACGCTGGTCACGCCCGACAAAACTTCGGGAAACACCATATTTTTCATCGAAGGGATGATCACGGCCACGAGGTTGACCCGCTGGCTGGCCAGCGCCCCCGCGATCTTGTTGGGCACATAGCCAAGGCGCTTGGACGCTGCGAGGACTTTCTCCCGCGTGGCGTCTGAAACGTCGCCTCTGTTGCGCAATACGCGGCTCACCGTCATCTCTGAAACACCAGAGGCCTCCGAAACGTCTCTGAGTGTCAGAGGCCGAACACTGCGCTTCATCACGGTCAAAATCCTCGCCTTTGTGCGCCTTTATGCTAGCGCAACCAGCGCCCCGCCCGCAAGCGTGTTTGGGGGCAGCCTTGCAGGCGCGGCTTTTGCTGAAAAGCAAAGCTTGACTCTTAAATTTATCGCAGCATCAATGAAGTTGTATCACATCGGAAAAACTGTGGGCCTTTCGCTTTTGCGTTCCGTCTTTGAGGCAGGGTCTACAGACGCCGCAATGCAGTTGAAATTAGGCTATCGGGCGGACGCTTTTGCAGCGCTTGTCCGGTTTAGAGAAGTTTAAGAATGCTGACACATAGACCAACGTCGCCTTGGGTGCTGAACCCAATGATGCGCAGGCAAACGGGATGTGATCTGGTTTCTGGCAGGGCTGGGGGATTGTTGATCAATTTAACCCATTTGCTGGATATCCTTAATGATACAGACTCCAACACTCCGTCTTGCCACTGATATTGGTGGAACCTTCACTGACACGGTTATTGTCGATGAACAGGATACTGTCATTGCATCGACCAAAACCCTGACGACACATGAAAACCCCGCCGAAGGCGCGATGCAGGGCGCCAAACGCGCGCTTGTTGCGGCGAAGGCGCGGATCGAAGACATCTCCGGATTTATTCATGGAACCACGCTTGCAACCAATGCGTTGATTGAAAAGCGAGGGGCCCGCGTTGCGACGATAACGACGCAAGGCTTCCGGGATATTCTGGAAATTGCCTATGAGCGTCGCTACAGCCAGTATGACATCAATATAGAAAAGACCGATCTGCTTGTGCCGCGTGAGCGCTCATTGACGGTTCCGGAGCGGATGTCTGCTGCGGGAGAGGTGATTGAGGCCCTGGATGTGGGCGCTCTGCCAAAGCTTCTGGAGGAGCTGGAGGCAACCGGGGCGGATGCGGTTGCGATCTGTTTGTTGCATTCTTATGCCAACAGCAGCCATGAGGAACAACTGCGCGACCTGCTTCATGCTGCGCGGCCTGATCTGGTTATCTCGATCAGTTCAGAGGTCAGCCCGGAGGCGCGCGAGTTTGATCGTTTGTGCACCACCATTGCCAATGCCTATATCCAGCCCATGATGGCGCGCTATCTCGATGCTTTTGCGGCGCGGTTTGCGCAGGAAGGCTTGCGCTGTCCGATCCTGATGATGACGGCCGGGGGCGGCATGACCACGCTTCAGACGGCGGCCCAGTTTCCGATCCGTTTGGTTGAAAGTGGCCCGGCGGGGGGGGCTATTCTGGCTGCCCATATCGCTGCTGAAAGCGGTTTGGACGAGGTCTTGTCTTTTGATATGGGGGGCACAACCGCCAAGCTCTGCCTGATTGACAAGGCACAGCCCCAAAGCTCGCGGCAATTCGAGATTGGCCGTGCGGCGCGCTTTATCAAAGGGTCGGGAATGCCTGTGCGTATTCCTGTGATTGAGATGATCGAGATCGGGGCGGGAGGCGGCTCTATTGCCGGGGTGGACAGGCTTGGCCGCCTGACTGTCGGACCGAAGAGCGCGGGGTCAGAGCCTGGCCCTGTCGCCTTCGGGCGCGGAGGGACAGAGCCGACCGTGAGTGATGCGGATATTGCCCTTGGTTACATTCAGGCCGAGACCTTTGCTGAGGGTCAGTTCCAGATTGATGTGGCGGCCGCCAAGACGGCCCTTGCGACCTTTATCGGAGAGCCGCTTGGTCTTGACGCTTTTGGGGCGGGAGATGGTGTCAGTCGTATTGTAGATGAGAGCATGGCGAGCGCGGGCCGCACTCATGCGGTTGAATCCGGTAAGGATTTGGGGCCGCGCACGATGATTGCCTTTGGTGGAAATGGTCCTCTGCACGCCTGTCGTGTGGCGCGCAGTGCCGGGGTTGAGCGTATTCTTGTGCCGGCCAATCCGGGCGTCGGCTCGGCGGTTGGCTTCCTTTTTGCGCCTGTTTCATTTGAAATAGTGCGCAGCCGTTATGAGATGCTCCAGACGATTGATCTCGGCGCCATCAACACATTATTTGACAGCATTTGCGCGGAAGCGCTCAGCGTTGTGCGGCAAGGCGATGCAACATCCGAAATTGAAACCCGCCGGATCGCCTATATGCGCTATCATGGACAGGGCCATGAAATCGAAATCGGCCTGCCGGACCGCCCTTTGACGGCTGACGATCTGGGGCCTTTGGCGGCGGCATTTGAGGCAGCCTATTCGCGGCAGTTTTCCCGCCCCGTTCCGGGAATGGTGATCGAGATCCTCAATTGGTCGGTGCATATAGCCACGGCAACAGGGCGTGAAGCGGTGCAGATGCCTATGCCTCCCCTTCGGACAATATCACCTCCAGAGCGCAGGCACATTTTTTGTGATGTTCATGCGCGGCACGTCGAGGCGGCGTTTGTTCATCGCGACAGCCTCGTTCCGGGAGATACGTTGAGCGGGCCTGCATTGGTGGTGGAACCTCAAACAACCACTTTTGTCGGAACCGATTTTACCCTGCTTGTGGATGCCCGCGGCAATCTTATTCTCAACCGTGAGGTGACAGCATGACCCATATTTCTCCCGCCCGTTTGCAAGTGATGTGGAACCGGCTGCTTGCTGTTGTCGAGGAGCAAGGCCAGACTTTGATCCGGGCTGCCTTTTCGCCAATTGTTCGGGAATGCGGCGATATTTCGGCAGGGATATTTGACGCACAGGGCCAGATGCTCGCGCAGGCTGTTACGGGCACGCCGGGCCATATCAACACCATGGCCGAGGCGGTCAAAACCCTGCGAGAGCGCTTTCCCGCCCAGATGATGAAGCCGGGTGATATCTATATGACGAATGATCCCTGGCTGGCTTCAGGGCATCTCAATGACTTCTTGTTGATGATGCCTGTGTTCAAATCGGGTCAGGTGATCGGATATACGTCCTGCACTTCGCATCTGGTTGATTTGGGCGGCCTTGGAATGGGGCCTGAGGGGTCAGATATTTATGATGAAGGCTTGTTGATCCCGCCTTGCAAGCTTGTGGATCAGGGCGAGGTTAGCGCCTTGTTGATGGATATTGTGCGCGCGAACTCACGCGAACCTATTGCAAACGAGGGCGATATTTATGCCTTGATTGCCTGTTGTGAAGCCGGGGCAGACCGGCTTGTGCGGATGATGAATGATTATGAGCTGGAGACGCTTGATGCGTTGTCTGACTATATCATCACGACGTCGAGGCGCGGCACGCTTGATGCGATTTCACGCGTGCCTGCCGGGGTGTATTTTAATGAAATGACCATGGATGGTTATGAAAAGCCGCTGACCCTCAAGGCTAAGCTCACGGTGACAGAGGACCGCTTGCATCTTGATTTTGCGGGAACATCGGGGTGTTCTGCAAAGGGTATCAATGTGCCTCTCAATTATGCGACCGCTTATTCCGTATTTGCGATGCGCTGTATTATCGGGGCCGATATTCCGAACAATGCAGGTTCACTTGAACCCTTTGTTGTGACGGGGCCAACAGATTGTATCCTGAACGCGCAACGCCCGGCACCTGTCGCGATGCGCCATACATTGGGGCAGATGACGCCTGATCTTGTGCTTGGGTGTTTGCATCAGGCTTTGCCTGACAAAGTTCCGGCGGAAGGGGCGTCTTGTATGTATGACTTGCCCATGCGGCACACAGCAGATGCTGCGCGCAACGGTGGTCGGGAGTTTGCCGTAGAGCTGGTTCACAACGGCGGAACGGGCGCGCGCCCCATGTTGGACGGGCTGTCTGCGACGGCCTTCCCCTCGGGTGTATTTGGCAGCCAAGTCGAAATGACGGAAGCCACTGCCCCTGTGACGATCTGGAAGCGCGAACTGTTGCCGGATTCTGGCGGAGCAGGACAGTTTCGAGGCGGTTTGGGCCAACGGATCGAAATGACCTCTTCGATTGATGAGCCGTTTTTGGTATTCTTGTCGGTGGAGCGGCTTCGCAACCCTGCGGCAGGCCGGGCGGGCGGGTTGGCCGGCGCTGTCGGGCGTATTCGGGTGGATGGTCGCCCAGCCGATATTGCTGGCAAATGCGAACTGCGGGTTGAGCCGGGTGAAAGGCTGATTTTTGACACGCCCGGTGGCGGCGGCTTTGGCGACCCTGCCGAGCGGGATCCGGGGCTGCTGGCTCAGGATATGGCCAGCGGTTTGGTGACACCGGATGGCGCGCGCCGTGATTACGGGGCCGGATTATGATCCGCGCGGTGGCCCCTGTTGCCGGGATGGCAAGCTACCCTTTGGCCGATCTGGGCAGCAGCACGGCGATATCGCTCGCACAGAACGAAAGCGCCTTTTCGGTCAGCCCAAAAGCGCAGGCCGCGGGGCAAGCCGGATTGGAACACGCGACACAATACCCCGATCCGGATTGGCACGCATTGCGCGCGGCAATCGCGTCGGCGCATGGCGTGCACGCTGAGCAGATATTGTGCGGCGCAGGCTCCATGGAGCTTATTGGCTGCCTGATCAGGGCCTTTGCGGGGCCTGGTGATGAGGTATTGGGGACGCAATTTGGGTATCTTTTTGTTTCGACGGCCTGCCAGCAGGCCGATGCGACCTATGTGCGCGCGGAGGAGCCTGACTTTACTGTTTCTGTAGATTTGCTGCTGGCTGCGGTGACCGAAAAGACGCGTATTGTCTTTTTATGCAACCCCGGAAATCCGACAGGCACACGTATTGCGAACCGCGATATTGTGCGACTGCGCGAGGCTTTGCGCGCGAACATCTTGTTGGTTGTCGATCAGGCCTATGGCGAATTTGATGATCAGGATCAAAGCGCCGTGTTTGATCTGGTCGCGCGGGGAGATACGGTTTTGATGCGCACGTTTTCTAAAGCCTACGGCCTTGCCGGAGCGCGGGTCGGGTGGGGCTATTTTCCTGCGGACATTGCAGAACAGACCCGAAAGCTCATGAACCCGAACAATATCTCGACCGTCAGTCAGGATATGGCGACGGCTGCGATGCTGGACCAGTCGCATATGAGAGAGGTTGTTCGCCAAACCGCGCTCATTCGAGAGCGGTTTGCTGCCCGATTGCGGACCATGGGCCTAGAGGTGCCCGAGAGCCACACAAATTTTGTGCTCATTTCGTTTAAAGACGTAGAGACGGCCAACCGCGCGAATACCGCCCTGTTAGAGGCCGGCTACATTCTGCGGGGCATGGGGGGCTATGGGCTACCTGCGTGCTTGCGCGCAACGATCGGGACGGCTGATGTGATGGATGCGGTCGCGGCTATTTTGGAGGAATTGACCTATGAATGACGCGCGCAGCGGCCCCAAAATCGGGGTTCTGGTTCCCTTTACCAATTGTAACCTTGAGCCTGACATGATGGCGATGTGCCCGCCCGGGTGCACCGTGCATTTTGCCCGTATGGGGGGCTATGATGTTGACGAGATTCCCGGATCCGACCAAATGGCAGGGTTGGGTGCCTCTGACATTTCAGAGAGTTTGCGCCTGCTGTCCGGGGTCCGGCCGGCTGTGATCCTTTATGGGTGCACATCGGCAACACTCACACATGGCACCGGTTTTGACATCGAATTGGCCGCGCGGATCAAGGCGGGATCTGGTGCTCTGTCCTTAACAGCGGCTGGCTCTTTGGTAGAAGGGATCAAAGCGCTGGGGGCGACACGTGTTGGATTTGCCTCGCCTTATTTGGGCGAAATCAATGATCAGGCTGTCCAGTTTTTGTCAGACTCGGATATATCTGTGATCAGGCGGGCCGACATCGGGCGTGCCCTTGGAAATTATGGCCAAGGAGAGTTGACGCCCGATGAGGTCTTTGATCTGGCGTGTCAGGCAGATCATCCTGATGCTGAGGCGATCGTGCTGTCATGCACCGATATGCGCTCTGTCGAGGCCATCCAGCGGATTGAAGACAGATTGGGCAAACCTGTTGTGACGTCCAATCAAGCAATGGTCTTTGCAGTGATGCGCGCCTTGGGTTTGCCCAGACATCCCGGCGTGACAGGGGCTTTGTTTGACTTGCTTTAGGGCCTTCAGGCTTAGTATCCCCTTGCAGGGTTTACGATATTTGTCAGCGTGTGGCCTTGTCTGTAGCGTGTCAGGTTTTCGCAAAACATACCGACAGATTTCAGCTCCCAACCGTCATAGACCGAGGAACAATGCGGTGTCAAAATGACGTTTTCGAGCGCCCAAAGCGGGCTATCTTTGGGCAAGGGTTCGGTTTCAAAAACATCCAGCGCTGCGCCTTTCAGGGCGCCGTTGGATAGCGCTGCCGCCAAGGCGGATTGATCGGTTACCCCGCCGCGGGATATATCAATCACCACAGCATCGGATTGCATGGATGCAATCGCGGCTGCATCGACCAGCCCTTGGGTGCTTGGCAGGAGAGGAACGCAAATAACGATATAATCTGCTTTTGACCAAAGGTCGGGGAGGGCGTCGATTCCATGGATTTCATCCACGTTGTCCATTGGAGCGGGGCGGGCGCGGGCGCCCAAAACACGCATCCCCATGGCGCGACACCGCTTTGCAACGGCTTGACCTGTCTGGCCCATACCAAGGATCAGGACGCTTTGGCCGGCGATCGGCGTGACCTTGCCCGAGACCCACTCGCGCGCCTTTTGGGCTTTCTTGAAGCCTGCGATATCGAGCGAGAAATGCAACATGGCACCAAGCGTGTATTCTGCCATCATATCCGCAGCGACACCGGCTGCATTTGTCACGGTCAGGCGTGCGGAGTCCCAAGTTGCGAGGTGATCTGTGCCTGACCCGCCTATGGACAACCATTTGACTGTCTCACTCTCAACAATGGCGTCTCGCGGGAAGCCCGATGTCCCCCCAAAACGCACCGAATAAATAACCTCAGGTCTGTGGCGGGCTATTGTATCAGGCAGCGCGGCGTAGCTATCGCAGGTCAGGACCGTCAGATCAGGATGCGCCGCGACGACCTTATCACGCGCGTCTGCAGGGTTATCCGTGTGCAAGAGAACCGTTGGTGTGCGGGTCATTTGGATGTCTCCCTGGAGTATGTCGCGCTGATGGTGTCTGTGGTCAGTCCCTCATATGTGACGTTATCTTAGATGTTCAGCCTATTGAAGACTCTGAGTGCTTTGAAGAAGCGTCAGGGCGATTGTGCCCGAATTGAGAGACTGGTTTTGATTGATCTGCTCTTGCAAAAAGTAGAGCTGTGTCAGCCTGTCGAGCGTTTCAGGCTGGGCAAGGTCACTCAGATTATCTGTCCCAAACCGTCTTTGTGCAGTGTCTTTGAAGACCTCCAACTGTTGGTCGATATCAATCTGGCCGAACTCACTCGGCAGGCCAAAGGCAACTTCAAACACTTCACGCAGCGCGGCATTTCCCATAACCGAATACCACTTGGCGTCATTGGAGGAGCTTTTGGCGGCAATTTCAGGCAGCTCGCGCTCAAGGTTCAGGCCAAAGCGGAAGGTTTCATTTTGCTCGCCAACAGCAATTTCAAAAGAGCAGCGTTCGTATTGGGCCACAATTTTTTCCGCGAACCCCGGCATCACGGTCTGGGCGGTTGTGTCAAAGCCAAAAGCGTTGGCAAGAGCGGTGTAGCGGGAATCAGAGAGCTTGGTTGCGAGTGCGCCCTGAGCGGTTGTCCCTTCAGAGAGAACCTTATGGATGAAGTATTTGTTGTTGATGTCGTCAGACAAGCCAAAAGCGCCAAGGGCGACTTCAAGCAAACGCCTGTCCGAAACCAGATCATCGGCTGATTTCACGTTGCCGATGTTCTCGGCAAAATACTCACCGGCCTTTTGAAGATTTGGCGCGCTGTTATAGGCCTCGGTCTGACGATCGATCGTGTTTTGCAAAAGTCTCCACCCGGCCAAACCGGATGTGGCGACAATGGGTTGAAAGCTCATTGTAGTCTCGTTGCGAGCAGGCGTTCCTCGCGTGGCAAAAGCGTGCGTAGGGCTTTGAGACATTTGTAATACTGGTTTTCTGTCACGGCGGCTGTCGCCAAATCGAGCTGTGCCCTGCTGTCATGATCTGTGAGCACTCTGCTCAACTCTTCGATCCGGCGCAATATCTGCAACTTGGCATCAGCGGCGGTGCTGTCTCCGGTCAGGACCAGTTGGGTCGCAAAGCAGGCGCGGCGAACCGGTGTTGTTGCCTCTTCGGGATGAATGGCGTCCTTGAGGCGTAGAATTTTTGCATCGGGTGTTTTGATCGCAAGGCGCGAGCGTTTATCGCCGTTTTCGATCACAGCGCCATTGATCAGGACACGTTCACGCGGGCCGAGTTTTAGGATGAGACCTGTCATTTTGCTGCTCCGCTTGCCAAACCACGCATAATTGCGGCGTTGATTTCAATCAGGGGGGCAATGCTGGCGCCTGATTTCAACACCTTTGGAGAATAGTCTTGGGTGAACTCGGCCAGATAGAAAATACGCGCGCGCAAGTCCTGAGACAGGGTGTTCCCGTTGCTTGCGACGTCGGTTGCGAGGAGGGTCCAGAGTTTTCTGTTTTTGTGAATCGCATCGGCCAGAGCGGGGAACCCTTGTGGCCCCATGGTCGCGGCGATTCTCATATTGTTGGTAACTTTGGCGAAGATTTCATATTCGGTCCCCCGATTGGTTCGGGTCGGGGCGCTTTGGGATGTATATCCCGCGATAGCTTGGGATTGGGCGTTCATTGCTCAGCCTCGTGATTATTATTTTGTGTGAAACGCAATCAATAGGCCGGGTGCGCAGCCGTCTGCGCACCCGGTGCTCTTGTTAGCGGAAGAGCGAGAGCAAGGCTTGAGGCGATTGGTTGGCAATCGAAAGCGATTGCACGCCAAGCTGCTGCTGGACTTGAAGCGCTTGCAGACGCGCAGAGGCTTCTTCCATGTTGGCATCCACCATGGCACCGATCCCTGTTTTGAGAGAGTCGGTCAGGTTTGAGATAAACTCGGCTTGCGTGCTGATCCGACCCTCGGCAGAGCCAAAGGACGCGGCGGCGTCAATGGCTGTGTTGATCAGTGTTTCAATAGAGCCCAAAGCCGCTGTGGCCCCGACCTGTGTTGAAACGTTGATCGCCGCAACCGCTCCAAGGCCACCGGCCGAGGCATTCATGAATTGACCGCTCACGGCAAGGCTTGTGGTGCCATTGTTTGTGATTGCCAATTCGCCCGGCGTGCCGCTGTCATAGTCAACGGTCACGTTCAGTCCGGTTGCTTCGATTGCGTTTTTCAGGCCGAGCGCCACCACGTCTCTTGTTGTGGTTGAGGCGACATCTTCAGCGGTGATCGTGTAAGAGATATCGGTGTCGCCGAGGCGCATCGAAATACTGTCACCCGCCGCGAAAACTGTCGTTGCGATGGTGATCGCAGCGTCATCCGCCGCGCCGCCGGTTGCATCGAGGGCAAACCCGAAGCTGTCAAGGCTTGCCGATACGCCATTTGTGGCCGCGCCTGTCACGAAGGCCGCTTTGGCGACATAGCCGCCAGTTGAAAGGTTGTTTCCAGAGACCTGGATGTTGCTCGAATTGACCCCTGTGCTGGACCGGTCAAGCGACGACAGGACGTTGACCGAAGCGGAGGAGCCGTCAACAAGATTGAGACCATTGAACTGAGCGGCAGAGACAACGGAAGCAATCTGCTCCTTCAGCGCCGTGACGTCTGTGTTGATTTTGGCGCGATCCACGTTGTCACCCTGGGCGGCAACGATCTTGGTTTTCATCTCGGTGAGCAAATCTGTGATTGTCTCTGCGGCATTGCGCGCAACAGCAACTGTAGATTCGCCAAGGGCAAGGTTGTCTGATATCGCCTTGAAGCCGTTGACGTCGGATTCCATGACTTTGGAGATCGCCCAGACAGCGGAGTTTTCTTTGGCAGAGCTTACACTTTTACCTGTGGAGATCTGGTTTTGAACGTCAGATAGGTTTTTGTTGATACCCTTCAAAGTCTGAAGGGCGACCATTGCACTGTTGTTTGTCAGAATACTTGACATCTTTTGAGTTCCTTTTGACACGAGGCGCTTTGCGCCCACCTAAAGTTCGCCCTCTTTGGGCGGGTTATGCCGTTCTGACCTGTGCAGCTCTGAGTTTGATGTGAAGCTGCGCCACCCGATAACCGGATGCAAAAACATCATGTGGGTGTGCGGCTTAATGAAGCCTTAACAGCGGCTTTAGAACTCTACTGAATTTATGACAAAACAGTCATGCCCGCTTTTCAAGCGTGTTTTTTTGACTGCCAAGGATCGTTTTCTTTTTGCCGCTGGCATCATAACTTTCTAGGCTTTTGCGCACTTTTTGCAGGGTGGCGAGGCGGGTGGATACCGATTTGATCCCGCGCGTCGCACTTTCGAGCATGGCCTGATTTCGGATCGCTTTGGTTTGAAGCCCGCGCAATGTGCTGACGTCGGGAAGAGGCGAGGCGTTGAGCGCGGTGACAAGAGCCTGCTTCTGGTCGAGCAGTTTTACCAGCGTATCCAGATCACCGCTGACCAATGCTTTGTGCTCTTTTTCAAGTAGGGTGTGAATTTGGCTGATGAGGCTATTCGAATTGTGTTGGGGCATCATGTTTCTCCTTTAGGGCGTTGAAAATTGACTCGGCGAGGCCTATCCCGCCGCTCTGGACAAGCGTTTTAGCGTGCGCCTCGGCAAGGAAAGAGGCGAAGTGCTCTTCGCCAGCGCCTCCGCCAAAAGCGTCTCTTGTTTTGCCCAAGCCCGCGGCTTTCAGCATTTCGGCGAGGAAGCTGGCTTCCAGATCCCGGGCCGCTTGTTGCAGCTTGGCGTGTTGCTCTGCCGGCGGGCCAGCCTGAGCGGGTATCTGCGCAGACAGGGCTTTCAAGTTTGTCACGGATTTACCTCCAATTCTTTGGATATTCATTGTTTTACGCCAGAAACGGTAAATATGCGGTAACCAGAAGATGAGATAGTTGCGGTGTAGGAAGAAATCCCGAGGCCAAAACATGATGCTAAATGCTCCGTTTGCGCAGCAGCTTTTGAAACCGAATGACACAGGAGCACCGCCACCACAGGCGGGCGATCCTGTTGCGGGGGAGACGCGCGGGCTTGCCTTCGCGGATCTTTTTGAGCGGTTTTCGGAGGCGCCTTTGCAGGCTTCATCCCAAATGAGTGTTGGCCCGGAGCGGGGCCTCAAACCGTTACAGAAGGCAGAGCCGGATCCTGTGGCAGGCTCAAAGGAGGAGCAGGTGACAGGAGAAGCGACTGTTGATTTTGCTCAAGTGGCGGCTGAGACAGAGCCGGAAAACGAGAGTCAGCCTGAGACACGGGGTGATCTTGAGATTGCGAAGGCAAATCCGCAGCCATTGCCAAACGCAGAGCCACAGCATCGCGTGGCGAACGCGCCGGACATCCCAGCTGCTCCGGAGCGCCAGTCTGGTGGGCAGGTGGTCGAGACGAATGCTGATCCCCGTCGCGTCTCTTTGGATGCGCGTTCGGATGTGCAAAACCCCGTTATGCGCGGTGAGGCCTTTGTTCAGGCCCCGAGCGCGCGCGCGCCAGAGACGACCACAGAGGGGGAGCGTGCGTCATATCAACTGCCATCTGATGGCTTGGAGCTTTCACGCCCGACACCTGAAGAGGCAACGCGTGGTCCAATGGAGGAGCGCGCTGACAAGGTTGATACACACGAGCCTCAAAGGGCGCGCGCGAGAGACTATGCCAGCTGGCAAATAGCCGGGCTTCAGGCTCCTGTCGCCGCTGCGCAAATCGGGCAGACAAAAGCGCCCACTCTTGAACAGAGATATGATCAGCCCGCTCATATGCTCCGCTCTCCGGGCGAAGAGGCTGTGCGCGAAGAGGTTGTGCGCGAAGAGGTTGCGGGCGAGAGAATAAAGCCCGGATATGTCCCGGCGCTGGCCCCGCAAGGGCTTGAGGAGCGGCTCACGCGGACGGCCATGGAGCCTGTGATTGGGCAGGCCACCGGTGAGTCTAAAGCGCCGCCTATGCCTATTGTCGAGCGCCTTGGCCGCTTTGCACCGCCTGAGGAAAAGCCTGTCAGACAGTTCGAGACGACTAGAGAATTGCAGGCGGTTCCGTCTGAAACCTCTCCGGTTGATCATCCCGAAGAGCAGCCCAAGCCATCAGATATGCGCGCGACCATTTCGGCGCCGACGCCCGGCTTTGGCACGCTGTCTCACTTTGTGCCGCCTGCGTCCGGGGCTGTTTTAACAGAAAGTGCACGCGAGCGCGATCTGCTCTCGTCCGAAGGCTTGCCGCAGGTTTCTCACGCAGAGCTTGGCCGCTCTTTGCAGCAAGCATCTGCGGTGGCTGCGCCGGTTTTGAATGCGGAGCGCGCGATCGTTATTGTCAGAGATGCGCTTGATGAGATGGTCAACACCAAGCAGCGCGAAATCGAGCTTCAGCTTCACCCGAAAGAGCTTGGGAAGCTGCGCTTTGTGATGAGCGCGGGCGAGGGGCAGATGCTCGTGCAGGTCTTTGCCGAGCGGTCCGAAACACTGGACGCGCTGCGCCGCCACGCAGACATACTCGCGCGTGAATTCTCGTTTGAGGGTTTTGACACAGCAAGTTTCAACTTCAGCCAAGATAGGTCTGATCACAGCGACATCGCGCCGTCCTCCAGAGAGGGGGAGGCCGGGCTGGAGCCAAGCAAACCTGATTTGGACGTATCAAGATATGAATGGCGCAAGCTGGATGCGCGACTGGACATCAGGATTTAGAGGAGCAGATCATGACAGAGATTTCACCCGTTTTCGCACAGACAGCAAACTATACGGCGAGCGCCACGACGCAACCGGCGCTGACCTCTGATTTTCAGACCTTTATCAAGATGCTGACGGCACAGGCCGAAAACCAAGACCCTCTCAATCCGATGGACTCGGCCGAATACGCATCGCAGTTGGCGAGTTTTTCATCTGTCGAGCAACAGGTGAAGACCAACGATCTGCTGGCGGGATTGGCCGCGCAAATGGGCTCGTCCAATCTTGCCCAGCTCTCCAATTGGGTCGGGATGGATGCGCGGAGCGCGGCGACCGTTCGGTTTGAGGGCGCTCCGTTGACATTGCATCCGCTTCCGGCGCGCTTGGCAGATGAGGCTTATCTTGTCGTCTCCGATGAGAGCGGACAGGAAGTGCAGCGCTTGGCTTTGCCTCTGGACGGTGCGCCTATCGAGTGGGCCGGCGTGGCTCAGAGCGGGGCGGCATTGCCAACAGGATCATACCGCTTTGAAGTGGAAAACTATGCCCAGGGCGCTCTTCTTGGGAATTCCCCTGTCGAAAGTTATCAGCGTGTTGAAGAAGCACAAATGATTGATGGTCAAATCATTCTCCTGCTTCAGGGGGGTGGGGCGATTTCGCCTGAAGATGTGATCGGGCTGCGCAGTTAACGCAGTTTCTGGACTGTGATATATCCGTTTTCCGTGCCGAGCCATTGGCGCGACTGAACGATACGCCCGCCTGATGTAACTTTATAGGTGTTTAGAAAGGTCACGCCGTCTCCCGTGCAGTCTTCGCTTACGACCGTGACTGCGGAGTGAATTTCTCCAACGGATAAAACCTCTGTGCCATGGGTCTTGATCTGACAGCTCAACCGGATGATGACCTCATGGTTTTCACCGTCGAGATAAATATGTGTGCGGTCTGCGCGTCCGGAGTGCGCATTGCGGATCAGGGCCAGAGACGGGCTCACCTGCGCAGCCATCAAATCTGCGCCAAGACCACGGCTTGAGACAATAATGCCGTGTCGCTCGCTGAGTGTGCGCCGGTCGGTAGACGCCCACGTGCTATGGGCGCTGTTCACGGACACTTCCGTGAGCAGTGTGAAATTGCGCCGATCCTCGATGAAGGCCAGCGCGAGCGGCTTTTCTGTCGTGTCCAGCGCCACTGTGATACCTTTGGTAAGGTCGTCAGCAGACGGGGCGGCGGGCGTGACAGAGGCCCTCTTTTTCACCAATCCTTTTACGACTTCCAGCCCTTTGCCGCGGTCGGGTTGGTTGCCGCAGGCCACAAGAGCCAGTGACAGGATCAGAAACAACGCAACAGATCTTTTGTGAAAGCTCATCTCCAGAACCTCCCCCATGTTTTTTGCATCTCTGCGCCGTGTGTGTCGCGCACACTGCTATACAGCCGGCCCGTCACGTTCACACGCGCCCCGCCATCCCGTGTGAGCGAGCGAATGGTGCTTTCACTCTTGCGTTTGGTCGCGTTTCCAAGTGCCCAGCTCATAGGCACCGTAATTCGAATACCCTTGTCAAAAGAGCCTTCCCCGAATTGAGCGGCCGAGAGGTCTGTTTTGGTCACATAGGCCCCCACGCGCCAGCCGTTGCCAAACTCCCGATCCAGCGTGACGGTGGCGCCATAATCGCCCGCAAGGTAGCGCCCGACATCGATCTGGGTGTGAAAGCCATTGCCAAAGTCATAATATGCCGAGAGGTGTCCTGTTGCGACGCTATAGTCCTGCAGACCAAACCTCTGATCAAAATCGCGCTGGGCGACATAGTTTAGCTCGGCGCCAAGCGCGAGCCGACTGGAAACGGGTTTCCAGAGAAGTTCGCCCGAGAGGCCGGCATACATTTGCTCAAGATATCCGACAGTCACTCGACCATATAGGTTTTCGCCCAATCGCCCGAACTTGGCGATGGTCAGGTGCTCGATTTTTGGTCCGCTGCCCATGGCGTAAAAACGGGCATCAGAGCGGACCTTGTGAGGCGGGCTCACTGGAACAATGCCGGTTCTGTTGGGGGAAAGGCCGTCCAGATTTCCGCCGAGTTTGTATGAGAGCGCGCCCGAGGCGACCCAGCCCGGGGCAATATGGTATTGAGCGTCGGCTTTTGCCACGACGTCTGCCCGCACAGGGCTATCCGGGTCAAAGACACTGAGCTGAACCACCGGGCCGAACCGCCAGTTCAGGCGCGGATATGTCTGGCTCAACGGCTCGTAATGATCAGACCGGCGGTCTGCCGAAAAACGGACGCGCTTCAGGATATTGGATGACGGCGAATGCTCCAGATCTTCGATGTCTGATCGCGCGACAGTGAGAGAGCCGGTTGGAACGCCTTGATTGGATTGGGTAACACTCAGAGTTTCGACGGATGCTGGCAAGATACGTGTCATGATCCTCAGGGTGCGGCCCAAGGCTTGGCTTTGAATATCAAAGCGTTCGTTGCGGATCAGAAGATCGGCGGACGTCTGGCTGATGCGGATCCCCTCAAGCACAATGCCTTCACGCGCGAGGGCTTTGGCGAGTTCTGTTTTGATCCGGGCTGTTTGAGTGACTTCGTCTGTCCAGCCAAGATCATGGGCTGATTTGCCTGTCCGCCTGGCAACGGGCTGTGGCGCGGTATCAGTCCCGCCAATGACGGGTGTGTTTTTCGGATCGAGCGTGAGGCTGACGTTCAATCCGAATTCGCTGCCATACATATAGGATGCACCAAGCTGGATCGTATTGTTTAGCTTATACTTTACGCCGAAATTTAAGGGTGAATTGATGGTGACGATATCGCCGTCTTCCTGCGTATAGGCGTCGGAGGAATACTCCACGGCAAAGCCCAGCTTTTTGCTGTGCTGATAGCCAAGGCCCGCAAAGCCAGCGACCGGGCCTCTAAACCATCTGTCGTAGTTCGGAATGCCACCAGCCCCGAGGATACCAGTGGGTCGTGTGCCCAGTGTCGCAAAGCTGTCGTGGCTGCCCAAACGGCCCCAGCCGAGACCGCCCGTCAGACGAAATTTTGACCCTATCGACTTTGTCGCCACAACATATTCGCCGCCATGAAGGCCTGTTCCGAGCAGGTCTCGCAGCCCGACTGCGAGGGCGGGGCGATAGCGCCCTTCGTCCAGCAGGCGATAGTGCACATCAAAGCTGCGGTCATAATACGACGGGAGTGAATATCCTGTGACGGTCAGGCCTCTCAAGGCAGAGTAGCGAAACACGCCGGACAAGCGCGGTGTAAGCTGGAAAGACAGGTTTGTTTTGGTCGTGCGGCCAAAGTAGGAGAGTGTTGTCGAGAGACGCCCATCTTGGGCCACTTCGGCTGTTGGCATATCAATCAGGCCACTGGACAGGCCATACATATTCACCCACTCGGTGGTCTGTTCGTTGGCTGAAAGAGCCTGGGGCAAAAGAAACGCACCGACCACGGCCCTCAACACGGATGCTTTAAACATATCCTGCACTCGTCATTACTACGTCACCCTGTCTAAACCAGACGATCCACTTTGGGTAGGATAAAGGGCGATATGCCTAATAAGGCGGTATTCAAAATGTCAGGTGAGCAGAAAATAAGCCGCGATGGCCGTAACCCCGGCACTGAGAAGGGCGGTCAAACCGATCTTCAGGCCCATCCGCGAGGGGGTAGGCTCAGGTTCTGGTGCGGCTTGGGCTGCGAGGGCCTTTTCCACGAGACCAGGCAAGCGGGGGCCAAAACGCGCCACAACCCGCAGGGTTTTCACAAGATCATTTGCAAGAGCACGAGGCCCAAGAGCGCTTTTGATATAATCTTCAACGATCGGATGGGCGACGTCCCAGATATTGAGCTGAGGGCTGAGACTGCGCGCAACGCCTTCCACCACAACCATGGTGCGTTGCAGCAAGATAAGCTCTGTGCGCGTTTCCATTCCGAACCGCTCGGTCACTTCAAACAGGTAGCTCAACAGTTTTCCCATCGAGATACGTGAGGCATCCATGCCAAAGATCGGCTCTCCCACAGCGCGCAGGGCGCGTGCAAACTCGTCAACATCGCGGTCTGCGGGGACATAGCCGGCCTCGAAATGCACCTCGGCGACGCGTTTGTAATCGCGCTTTATAAACCCGTAGAGGATTTCGGCATAAACACGGCGCGTATAGTCGTCGATATGCCCCATGATACCGAAGTCAAAGGCAATGATATCGCCGTTTGGCGCGACTTTAAGGTTGCCTTGGTGCATATCGGCATGAAAAAAACCGTCTCGCAGGGCATGGTTCAGAAAGAGCTGAAGGACGCGCGTGCCCAGCTCGTCACGGTTTAGCCCGAGCCTGTCGATCGCGTCGTTGTCGCCGAGCGGAACGCCCTCTGCCCAACTCATGGTCATGACGTGGCGGCTGGAGTGCTCCCAGATGATTTTGGGCAAAGCGAAGCCGGCATCGTCTTTGGTATTGGCTGCGAATTCACTCGCCGAAGCACTTTCAAGGCGCAGGTCCAGCTCTCCCTTCACAACGCCTTCAAAGTGCTCGATCACATCGCGCGGCTTGAGGCGGCGCGCGCCGGGGCTGAAGACTTCTATGAAGTTTGCGACGAAATAAAAAACATCGATATCGCGTTGAAAGGCCCGTTCGATCTTGGGGCGCAGCACTTTCACAGCAACGGTTTCGCCGGTTTCGCGAAGGCGCGCTTTGTGCACTTGGGCGATAGAGGCTGCGGCCACAGGCTCGCTGAAGTCTTCAAAGACGGCTTCGAGTGGCTGGCCAAGGTCCGCTTCGATCATCTGTTTGGCGGCAGACGTCGGGAAGGGGGGCAGCTTGTCTTGCAAGATGCGCAGCTGAACTGCGAGATCCTCGCCCACAAGGTCGGGGCGGGTGCTGAGCACTTGTCCGAACTTGATATAGGCCGGCCCCAGAGCCGAGAGGGCGCGTGCGGGCGGCGGCAGCGCAAGATCGCCGCGTTTGCCAATCCACTGGAACGGCCAGACGAGCGAGCGCGCGAGAATACGAAGCGGGCGGGGCGCGTCAAAGGCTTCAAGCACAACGGGCATTGCCCCTGTGCGCTCAAGCGTGGCGCCCATCCGGATCATCCGGATGATATTGTGCGGGCCCTTCAAATCTTCCAGCCTGAATGAAGCGCGGCAATACCGAGGCTCAGATTGCGATAGCTTGCGTTTTCAAAGCCCGCATCTTTGATCATCTGTAAGAAGGTGTCTTGGTCGGGAAAGCGGCGGATCGACTCGACAAGGTATTGATAGCTGTCCTTGTCGCCAGCAATGGCTTCGCCAAGGCGTGGAATAATGTTGAACGAATAAAGGTCATAGGCCTTTTGCATCAGATCGTTCGGGATCTGGCTGAACTCAAGGACCATAAGCCTCCCACCCGGACGCAACACGCGGAACGCCTCTGCAAGGGCCTCTTGGGGGCGGGTCACATTCCTGATTCCAAACGAGATGGTGTAAACATCAAAGCTGTTGTCAGGGAAGGGCAGCGCCATTGCGTCACCGACAACCCAGCTCAACTTGCGCGCCATTTGCTCGGCTTCGGCGCGTTTGCGCCCTTCAATGAGCATGGGTTCTGTCAAGTCACAGACAACTGCCTCGGCTTCGCCCGCGCGCGCCAGAAACCGGAAGGATATGTCGCCTGTGCCGCCCGCGACATCGAGCAATCTTTGCCCCGCGCGCGGCGCCAGCCAATCCATCATAGCATCTTTCCACAGGCGGTGGATCCCGAGGCTCATCGCGTCGTTCATCACGTCGTATTTGGACGCAACAGAGCCGAAGATACCTTGAACGCGTCCCGCTTTTTCTGACTCCGGGACGGTTTGAAAGCCGAAATGTGTAGTTTTCTCTGACATGGGCCTTGCCGTTTGCTGTGCTCCCTTCTCATATAGTGCCGAAGTGATGCGCACAATGCGCTGAAATGGCACGAAAAGAGCAAAGCGAGCAGCCCATGCCCGAACTTCCCGAAGTCGAAACCGTGATGCGGGGCCTTGCGCCTTCTATGGAAGGGGTTCGGATTGCAAAGGTTGATGTCAATCGTCCTGATTTGCGCTGGCCGTTTCCCGAGCGGATGGCAGAGCGGCTCAAGGGGCAGGTCATTTTGCGGCTGCGGCGGCGCTCCAAGTATATCCTTGCTGATCTGAGCAATGGAGAATCACTTCTCATTCATTTGGGTATGTCAGGGCGGATGACTGTTTCGGGCGATCCTCTCGGGCAGTTTGTGCATGAGCACCCGCACCTTGAGAAGCACGATCATGTGATCATCTGGATGGATGGCGGCGCCCGGATTGCCTTTAACGATCCGCGCCGGTTCGGAGCGATGGATTTGTTGCCCACCGAGACGGCCGAAAGCCACCCGCTTTTGGCCAAGCTCGGGCCAGAGCCTTTGGGCAATACGTTTTCGGAAAGCTATCTGGCCGAGGCGCTTTCCGGGCGGCGGACGCCGATGAAATCCGCGTTGCTGGACCAGCGGATTATTGCGGGGCTTGGCAATATATATGTTTGTGAAGTGCTTCATAAAACTGGGATTTCTCCAACGCGACTGGCGGGGCAGGTGAGCCGCGCGCGATTGAACAGGGTCGTGCCTGCTGTGCGGGATGTGCTTGAAACAGCAATCGCTGCGGGCGGCTCTTCTTTGAAAGACTTCAAACAGGCAAATGGCGAGCTTGGATATTTTCAGCACCAATTCAACGTCTATGACAAAGAGGGCGCGGACTGTCAGACAGCAGACTGCACGGGGGTGATCCGGCGGATCGTCCAGTCTGGACGTTCGACCTTCTACTGCCCGCTGTGTCAAAGATAGCTTGAACCATGCGACAGGAATGATATGGAAACGGCTCTGAGTGAAACAAGCGAAAGCGACCATCACATGGCTTTTGAGACGATCATCGTCGACGTGGAAGACCACATTGCCCTTATCCGCCTAAACCGCCCTGACGCGCTCAATGCGCTCAATGCAGAGCTGCTAACGGAGCTTGTCGAGGCGCTGAAAGACGCGCAGACAAACGATAAAGTGCGCTGCATCGTCATCACAGGCAGCGAGAAAGCCTTCGCCGCGGGGGCTGACATCAAAATGATGAGCGAAAAGAGCTTTGTGGATGTATTTACAGAAGATCTCTTTACGCCTGAAAGCCATGAGATAGCGCGGATCCGCAAACCGATTATCGCAGCCGTTTCTGGCTATGCGCTGGGCGGCGGATGCGAGCTTGCGATGATGTGCGATTTTATCATCTGTTCGGATACGGCCAAATTTGGACAGCCCGAGATCAACCTTGGCGTTATGGCGGGCCTCGGTGGCACGCAACGTCTGACAAGAGCGATCGGCAAGGCGAAGTCTATGGACATGAACCTCACCGGGCGCTTTATGGACGCTGAAGAAGCCGAGCGCGCCGGGCTTGTGAGCCGTGTCGTGCCTGCCAAAGAACTGATGAAGGAAGCGATGAGTGCCGCCGCGAAGATTGCCGAGAAGTCGATGATCACGGCGATGGCTGTCAAAGAGGCAACGAACCGCTCTTTTGAGATGACATTGAACGAAGGGCTGCTCTTTGAGCGCCGCGTCTTCCACTCGCTTTTTGCGACCGAGGACCAGAAAGAAGGCATGGCCGCGTTCAGCGAAAAACGTCAGCCGCAGTTCCGCGACAGATAAGCTCTGGTTTGGCCGATATATAAGGGTTTGCATTTGCAGCAAACTCACGTATACGGCCAGCCAATATATGCGCGTGCAGCCCGCTCTGGCTAGAATCACCACTTCGGTGTCGGCTATTGGGTGCAGTGCGTTTTAACGAAATAACATAACCGAACCGAGGTCTCTCACATGGCAAATTCGCCCCAAGCAAAAAAACGCGCTCGTCAAAACGAAGCACGCTTCGCTGTAAACAAAGCGCGCCGTTCACGTATCCGCACATATCTTCGCAAAGTTGAGGAAGCGATTGCTTCTGGCGACAAGGACGCGGCAGCCGCAGCGCTTCGCGCGGCACAGCCCGAGCTGATGCGCGGCGTCACAAAAGGCGTTTTCCATAAGAACACAGCAGCGCGCAAAATGTCACGCCTGACATCACGCGTTAAGGCGCTCGGCTAAGATCCAGCGCTCTTTTGACAGTTTGACGGCGCTCCATTCGGGGCGCCGTTTTTTGTTTTTTCCAGTGTTTTCAAACGGGCAAAAAAGCCCGCGGGATTCTTTTTGACGGAATCGAGAGTCAAGCGTGAAGATCAGTTGCTTGGCCGCCCAGCATATTGCTAATTTCAGTTCAGCGATTCACCTCGCTTTGGGGGGATAGACCGAATCTTGGCTTTGCAAAACAAGCCGGAACTTCATTTGCGGTCATATGTCCAAAGGGTAAAACAACATAAAATGCCACAGCCGGCTTTAGCGGGTTAACTGTGTTGTTTTGATTGGGGAATGCTCGTTTAGGAGCCCTGCTGCAAGGGCCCAGATGATATTTTTTGATGTTGGCTCAATTTGGGCTATTGGGACGAAACGGGACAAAAATGACAGATGAACAGTGGGGTGTGCTGCAAGGCAACCTTTTGAAAGCCGTTGGCAAGAACAACTATGCAAGCTGGATTGAACCGCTGGCTTTTGACGATCTTCGCGACGGTGTTGCAACCTTCAATGTCCCGACGACCTTTCTTGGAAACTACGTAAAGCAAAATTTTGGCGACCAGATTCTGTATCAGATGATGGGGCTTGGCCTGAATGTGTCCCGTGTGCGTTTTATTGTTGCGGCACAATCGCCCAATGCCGCAAACCAGCCTTTGGATAAATCAGATGGCGCCGCCGCACTGCCGGAGGCCGCACCTCAAAAGCGCGATACGCCAATCGCAGCCGCGCCTTTGGATCCGAAATTCACCTTCTCCAATTTTGTTGTGGGCAAGCCAAACGAGCTGGCCCATGCTGCCGCCAAACGCGTGGCGGAAGGTGGCCCTGTGACGTTCAACCCGCTGTTTTTATATGGTGGTGTCGGGCTTGGTAAGACGCACCTGATGCACGCCATTGCATGGGATCTTCAAACCAGTCGCCCTGATCTCAATGTGGTCTATCTCTCTGCCGAGCAGTTCATGTATCGTTTTGTTCAGGCGCTGCGCGACCGCAAGATGATGGATTTCAAGGAGCTGTTCCGCTCGGTTGATGTGCTTATGGTTGATGACGTGCAGTTTATTGCGGGCAAAGACAGCACGCAGGAAGAGTTTTTCCATACGTTCAACGCGCTGGTCGACCAGCGCAAACAGATCATTATCTCGGCAGACCGTGCCCCCGGTGAGATCAAGGACCTCGAAGAGCGGATCAAAAGCCGCTTGCAATGCGGTCTGGTGGTGGATTTGCACCCGACAGATTACGAGCTACGGCTTGGTATCCTTCAGTCAAAAGTCGAAGTGCAGCAGGCGCAATATCCCGAGCTATCGCTGGATGCGGGTGTGCTTGAGTTTCTGGCGCATCGCATCAGCACGAATGTGCGCGTGCTCGAAGGCGCTCTGACACGGTTGTTTGCCTTTGCCTCGCTCGTTGGCCGCCCGATCACGCTCGAGTTGGCGCAAGACTGCTTGGCCGACGTGCTGCGCAACTCCGAGCGCAAGATTTCGGTCGAGGAAATTCAGCGCAAAGTCTCGGAGCATTACAATATCCGGTTGAGCGATATGATCGGCCCCAAGCGTGTGCGCACATATGCGCGCCCGCGTCAGGTTGCTATGTATCTTTGCAAACAGCTGACAAGCCGCTCTCTTCCCGAGATTGGCCGCTGCTTTGGCGGACGTGATCATACGACGATCATGTATGGCGTGCGCAAAATCGAAGATATGCGCGCTCAGGACGGGCAGCTCGCTGAAGATATAGAGATTCTGCGCCGCATTCTGGAAGCGTGAGCCAGAGCGGGGGCCTAGGCGCTTGACGCCTTTGGCTTTCCAGTGGACAACACAAGAAAGAACTTGAGTTGACTGGGGGATGGGCTAGTTTGTTCGTCCCGCCAGCACAGAGGAGCTAGGGATGAAGTTTAGCATAGAGCGCGCCGCACTTTTGAAAGCTGTGGCACAAGCACAGTCAGTCGTAGAGCGCCGCAACACGATCCCTATTTTGGCGAATGTGCTGATTGAGGCCCAAGACAGCGATGTGCGCTTCCGCGCCACGGACCTTGATATTGAAGTGGTGGATCGCGCTGATGCACAGGTCGAGCGGGCGGGGGCGACGACTGTCTCTGCCGTGCTGCTGCACGAGATCGTTCGCAAGCTGCCGGATGGCGCGCTTGTGACGCTGACTGACGATGGCGCGAAAGGCCGGTTGACTGTCGAGGCGGGGCGCTCGAATTTCTCTTTGGCGACTTTGCCGAAAGAAGACTTTCCTGTGATGGCGACATCCGAATACAGCTCAAACTTTTCTGCGCCGGCCGCCATGCTGCGCCGCCTGTTTGACAAGTCCAAGTTTGCGATTTCGACCGAAGAGACGCGCTACTATCTCAACGGTGTGTATATGCATATCTCCGATGCGGAGGGTGGAAAAGTGCTGCGCTGTGTGGCGACGGACGGTCACCGCCTTGCGCGGATTGATGCTGAGCTGCCGCCTGGTGCGGCAGAGATGCCCGGTGTGATTGTGCCGCGCAAAACCGTCGGAGAGCTGCGCAAGCTGCTGGAGGATGACGAGGCCAAGATTGCTGTGTCTGTGAGCGAGACAAAGATCCGCTTTGCGACGCCCGATATCACGCTGACATCCAAGGTCATTGACGGAACATTCCCGGATTACACCCGGGTGATCCCGCAGGGCAATACGCGCAAGCTCGAGGTTGATGCTGCCGAGTTTGCCAAGGCTGTTGACCGTGTGGCAACTGTGTCGTCAGAGCGCTCGCGCGCTGTGAAGCTGACCCTTGCCGAAGACAAGCTGATCTTGTCGGTCAATGCGCCGGACAGTGGCGCGGCTGAAGAAGAACTGGCTGTCGCCTATGGTGACGAGCGCCTCGAAATCGGCTTTAACGCCAAGTATTTGCTCGAAATTGCCAATCAGGTGGACCGGGAAAACGCGGTGTTTATGTTCAACTCTTCGGGTGATCCGACGTTGATGCGCGAAGGCAATGATACATCGGCTGTTTACGTCGTGATGCCCATGCGCGTTTGAGCTTTGGCGGGGTAGGCACGCATGGCTTCGCTTGCCCTCACCAAGCTCAGGCTGTCCCATTTTCGCTCCCATAAGGCTGCGCAGCTTGACGTTGATGCGCGGCCTCTGGCTATTTTCGGAGCCAATGGGGCAGGGAAAACCAATATTCTGGAAGCGGTGTCGCTGTTTTCTCCGGGGCGCGGAATGCGGCGCGCGTCGGCTCGGGATATGGCCAAGCGTCCTGAGGATATCGGCTGGAAACTGTCAGGGCTGATCGAGCAGGACGGACGCTCTTTTGAGGTCGACACCAGCTCGGAAGACGGCGCGGCGCGCTCTGTGCGTATTGATGAGAAGGCTGCCGCCCAGACGGCGCTTGGACGGATCGCGCGGGTTGTTTGGCTGATCCCGTCTATGGACCGGCTCTGGATCGAAGGAGCCGACGGGCGGCGACGGTTTCTGGACCGGATGAGCATGAGCTTTTTCCCCGACCATTCCGACCTTTCGCTTGAGTATGAAAAGGCCATGCGGGAACGCAACAGGCTGTTGAAGGCCGAGGTGCGTGATACGCATTGGTATGCGGCGCTTGAGGCGAAGATGGCCCAGAGCGGAGCGGGCATTCATGCCAATCGGGTTGCGACACTCAGCCGGCTTCGCACGGCGCAGGACGGGGCGGAGACGGCCTTTCCGTCGGCTGATCTGGAGCTTGTGCAGAGCGAAGGCGGGATGCCTGAAACAGAGCCCGATCTTGCCGAGGCATTGAGCGAAAGCCGGTTTCGGGATATGGCCGCCGGACGTGCCCTTGTGGGGCCGCATCGCTCTGATTTATATGGTGTTTTTGCGGCAAAGGGCGTGCCTGCGAAAGACTGTTCGACGGGGGAGCAGAAAGCGCTTTTGATCTCGCTGATCCTTGCGAATGCGCGGGCCTTGAAGGCAGATGTCGGGGCGCCACCGATTGTGCTTCTGGATGAGGTAGCGGCGCATCTTGATGCGAACCGGCGGGCGGCGCTTTATGACGAGATCTGCGCCTTGGGTGCGCAGGCGTGGATGACCGGAACGGGGCCAGAGCTTTTTGCCGAATTGGGCGATCGTGCGCAGCATATCGAAGTGCTGGAGGGCGCCGAGGCGTCACGGCTGATCATGCGGTGAGCGCTTGCGCTGCCATGTTTGATAGGCCCATTGCGCGCAAACGACAAAGAGGCCAATGGCAAAGACCGGCTCAAAGAGATGGGCGATATAGGCGTAATGACCTCGCCCCATAAGGAAGGCAAACACAGCGACATTTGCACCGCAAAAGAGCAGCGCCTCCAAGGGAGACCAGAGGATTTTGTCCTGTGGCCTCTCGGGCTTGAACGAGGAGCTGTCTTTGGCGTGAAGATGTGAAGCGGTTTGATTTTTCATGTGGCAAAGCTCGCAGATCACTGTGCCAAAGAGCGGTAAAGACCGTGGCGAAACTGTGAACTTTCGAGCGGATTTGCGATAATCCGGCGCGTCTATCGGCTTTGTGGCGCTGATTGGTCGGGACTAGGCTGTGAGGCCCAAAATATAGCGGTTGAGCGTGACAACCTCCCCTATAACAAGTATAAAATGACAAAATCGCAAAGGAAGCGTGTGAATGTCAGAGAACGAGCAGAAACCTGAAGAGTATGGCGCAGATTCCATTAAGGTTCTCAAGGGGTTAGAGGCTGTCCGCAAGCGGCCTGGGATGTATATCGGTGACACCGATGACGGCTCGGGTCTGCACCATATGGTCTATGAGGTTGTGGACAACGGGATCGACGAGGCGCTGGCCGGTCATGCCGACTATGTGAATGTCAAAATCCATGCGGATTCCTCGATTTCTGTGCGCGACAACGGGCGCGGCATTCCTGTGGGCATCCACGAGGAAGAGGGCGTTTCGGCGGCAGAAGTGATCATGACGCAGCTCCACGCCGGCGGCAAATTTGACAGCAACTCCTATAAGGTTTCAGGCGGTCTCCATGGTGTTGGTGTTTCGGTTGTCAACGCGCTGTCTGTCTGGCTCGAGCTGCGCGTCTGGCGCGACGGCAAGGAGCATTATGCGAAGTTCAGCCATGGCGACACAGTCGAGCACCTGCGCGTTGTGGGCGATGCAAACGGCGAAACGGGCACAGAAGTCCGGTTTCTGGCCTCGACAGAGACATTTTCGAACCTTGATTACGAATTCCCGGTTTTGGAAAAGCGGTTGCGCGAGCTTGCCTTTTTGAACAGCGGTGTGCGGATCATTCTTGAAGACGAACGGCCCGCAGAACCGCTGAAATCCGAGCTTTACTATGACGGCGGCGTTAAGGAATTCGTTAAATATCTGGACCGTTCGAAAACATCTGTCATGGAAGAACCGATTTATATCGTCGGTGAAAAGGACGATATTGGTGTTGAAGTGGCGATGTGGTGGAATGACAGCTATCACGAGAACGTTCTTCCCTTCACAAACAACATTCCACAGCGGGACGGGGGCACGCATATGGCGGGCTTCAGAGGCGCGCTGACGCGGACGATTAACAACTATGCGCAATCATCGGGCATAGCCAAGAAAGAAAAGATTAACTTCACGGGCGATGACGCCCGCGAGGGCCTCACCTGTGTGCTTTCGGTCAAGGTTCCTGACCCCAAATTCTCGAGCCAGACCAAGGATAAACTGGTCAGCTCCGAGGTGCGCCCGGTTGTGGAGAGCATGGTGAATGACAAGCTGGCGGAGTGGTTTGAAGAAAACCCGTCGCAGGCGAAGATTATTGTCGGCAAGATTGTCGAGGCGGCACAGGCGCGGGAAGCGGCGCGAAAAGCGCGTGAGCTGACGCGGCGCAAGACGGCGATGGACGTGAACTTTCTGGCCGGAAAGCTCAAGGATTGCTCGGAAAAAGACCCAAGCAAAACAGAGCTTTTCATCGTGGAGGGGGACTCTGCCGGCGGCTCGGCCCAGACCGGGCGCGACCGTGGCACGCAAGCTATTTTGCCGCTCAAAGGCAAGATCCTCAATGTGGAGCGCGCGCGGTTTGACCGGATGCTCGGAAGCCAGGAGATCGGCAACCTTGTGATGGCGCTGGGAACGGGGATCGGGCGCGACGAATTCAACATCGAAAAACTGCGCTATCACAAGATCGTTCTGATGACGGATGCGGACGTGGACGGGGCGCATATTCGCACGCTGTTGCTGACGTTTTTCTACCGCCAGATGCCCGAGTTGATCGAGGGGGGCTATCTCTATATCGCCCAGCCGCCACTTTACAAAGTGTCGCGCGGCAAGTCCGAAGTCTATCTCAAAGACCAGACCGCGCTGGACGACTACCTTGTACAGCAGGGGGTCGACGGGGCGATTTTGAAGCTTGGCGAGGGGGCCGAAATGGCGGGTCAGGATCTGATCCGCGTGGTCGATGAGGCGCGCCAGCTGCGCCGGGTTTTGGATGCGTTTCCAACGCATTACCCGCGCCATATCCTCGAGCAGGCGGCCATTGCCGGGGCGTTTGTGCCGGGCGCAATCGAGGGCGATTTGCAGGGTGTGGCCGATAAGGTTGCGAAGCGGTTGGACCTGATTGCACTGGAATACGAGAAGGGCTGGAAAGGCCGGATTACGCAGGATCACGGCATCCGGCTGGCGCGTATTCTGCGCGGGGTGGAAGAGGTGCGCACGCTCGACGGGCCGATGCTGCGCTCCGGAGAAGCGCGCCGCACGGGCACGCTGACCCAGAGTTTGCAGGAGGTCTATGGCAAGCCGGCGAAGCTGGAGCGCAAGGATCGCACGCAGATGATTTATGGGCCACTCGACCTTCTGAAAGCGATTCTGGAAGAGGGCGAACGCGGGCTGTCGCTCCAGCGATACAAGGGCCTTGGCGAGATGAACCCGAGCCAGCTTTGGGAGACCACATTGGACCCGGATGCGCGCACCTTCCTGCAGGTGAAAGTCGAGGATATGGCGGAGGCCGATGACCTCTTTACCAAGCTGATGGGCGATGTGGTGGAGCCGCGCCGCGAGTTTATCCAGCAGAACGCCTTGAGCGTGGAAAACCTAGACTTCTAAGAGCGTTAGAGAAGGATCAAGGCCCGGATTTTGCACGAAATCCGGGTCTTTTCGGGCCTCTCAATCGGCCACTGCGCGGATCAGTTTGCGCTCGAGGACGCGCAGGACAGACTTGAGATCGTGACCGCGTTTGAGCACCTGACCATTCAGGCCGATGACGCAATATTGCCCTTGTTTGAGGCGCAGTTTCGGGTGCTTTTCGATACGGTAGAGCGGGTTTTCCGCGGTCCGGCGAAAGACCGAAAAGACAGCGCAATCCTTGAGGCAGGAAATACCGTAATCGCGCCATTCGCCCGCCGCGACCATACGGCCATAGAGGCCGAGAATAAGCGACAGCTCGGTGCGGTGGAAGGCGACCTGTGAGCGTATTGGCAGGGGCGTATGGGAGGCCATAGTCATGGCTCTAGCCTGCCGCTGTTTTCAGCCCGAATCAAGCCCCGCGTTGAAATGGTTAACGGGGGTGATTCGGGGGGGGTGATATGTGTGCACAACCCGTGCACAAAGCGTGCACCCCCCTGTGCGGGTTTTGGCAGCTTAACAGGGCGTGCGCTGTCCGGGCTTTATGAACGACGGGTTAAGACCTCAGAACAAAGGTTAACGCGCCGGTGATGCGCTCTGGCGTTTTGTGAGGGGCGCGCCAGAAGCTCAGGCCCGCCCTCAAGACCGCAGGCCGCGCCGGGGGGCCAGCCCCCCGGTTCATAAGCCCGAGGGCTTATGAACTCCCCCCGGGATATTTTGGGAAAGAAAAAGGGAGGCGGCGGCTTAGTAGACCACGACGCTCCTGATGCTTTCGCCCGAGTGCATCAGATCAAAGGCTGTGTTGATCTCGTCGAGGGACATTTTATGGGTGATCATCTCGTCGATCTCGACTTTGCCATCCATATACCAATCGACAATCTTGGGCACATCGGTGCGCCCTTTGGCGCCGCCAAAGGCGGTGCCTTTCCAGACCCGGCCTGTGACAAGCTGGAAGGGGCGCGTGCTGATCTCGGCTCCGGCGGGCGCAACGCCGATGATCACCGAGACGCCCCAGCCCCTGTGGGAGCACTCAAGCGCATCGCGCATGACTTTGACATTGCCGGTGGCGTCAAAGCTGTAATCGACGCCGCCGAACGCGTCTTGCTCTGTTTTGGTCAGTTCGATGATCTTTTCGGTGACGGACTGGCCCTTGAGCTTGGCGGGGTTCACAAAGTCGGTCATGCCGAATTTGCGCGCCATGGCTTCCTTGTCATCGTTGAGGTCGACCCCGATGATCTTGTCTGCCCCTGCCATGCGCAGGCCCTGAATCACGTTGAGGCCGATACCGCCAAGGCCGAAGACGGCCGCTGTTGCGCCGATCTCGACGCCGGCTGTATTGATCACCGCGCCAATCCCTGTGGTCACGCCGCAGCCGATATAGCAAATGCTCTCGAAGGGCGCATCCTTGCGCACTTTGGCCAGCGCGATTTCGGGCATGACCGTGTGATTGGCGAAGGTCGAACAGCCCATATAGTGATAGATCGGCGTGCCATCGAGCATCTTGAACCGTGTGGTTCCGTCCGGCATCAGGCCCTGCCCCTGAGTGCCGCGAATGGCTGTGCACAGGTTGGTTTTTCCCGAGAGGCAGGCATGGCATTCGCGGCATTCGGGCGTGTAGAGCGGGATCACGTGATCCCCGGGCTGAAGCGTTGTGACGCCCTCGCCGACCTCAAGCACAATGCCGGCGCCCTCATGGCCGAGGATGCTGGGAAACAGCCCCTCGGGGTCGTCGCCCGAGCGGGTGAACTCGTCGGTGTGGCACACGCCTGTGGCCTTGATTTCGATCAGAACCTCGCCGCGTTTCGGGGCTTCCAGTTCGACTTCCATAATCTCGAGTGGCTTGCCTGCTGCAAGCGCCACGGCTGCTCGTGTTCGCATGATTTGTCTCCCAAATGTCTCGCCGGGAGCCTGCGTGAAACGGCGCAAACTTGCAAGACTTAGGGGGAGAGAGCAGGGGGAAATTCCCCTGATATTGCCGATCGGCTCTTGCTAGGCTTCTGGCACGGATAGGGGAGTAACGAGTATGAAATTCACAACCATCACTGCCGCTTTTGGCGCCATTGCTGTTTTGTCGGCCTGCCAGATGAACGGCCTGTTGGATCAGAGCGAGCCGCTTATCCCCGAGGCCACGCGCGCCGCGCTGGCGGAGTCCTGCGGCGCGTCCGATCTTGCGTTTATGACCGGGATGAGAGTTGGCGAAGTCGAGTTTGACGCCCGCGATCGCCCTGTGCGCATTGTCGGCCCCAACAGCGCCGTCACGACCGATTTGCGCCCCGAGCGGCTCAATGTCAAAATCGACAGTTCCGACAGGATCACAGGGTTTAGCTGCGGCTGATCACTTCTTGATCCGATAGGCCTTGTGGCAGGCGGCGCAGGTGCCGCCAAGCGCGCCCATGCCGGTCTGAAGCCAGGCCAGATCGCTTGTATCCAGCGCGTCTGCTGCCGCGCCCATGGCTGCGGCCTTGGCCTCAAAATCAGCCCAGTTTTCCCAGATCGCGGGCAGCGCGGTTGACTTCGGGTCCATCTCGGGCGCCATGAATGCGGCCGGAATGGCCGCCGCGTGATCAATCAGCGCCTGCCGCGCTGTGCCTGCTTTTTCGGCGTCAAAGCCGATTTCGCCCTTGGCCATGCCGCCGAGCGTGCCTGTGGCGGTTTTCACCCCTTCCATCAGCATCATCCGCGCCTTGACGGCCTCGTTGGCAACGTCGTCATGGGCCACTGCCGCCCCCGCAAGCGCCATGGTCAGCGCAACCGTTCCCAAAACCTTCTTCATAACAGCTCTCCCTTTGGCTGGCTGCAGTACCGCATGAAACCTGCCGCCGATCAACTCAAGCTTATGTGAGCCTGCTCACCGCGCGCTCGGGCCTGCCGCTTTCCCGCGCTTGCGCACCGGCGCAGGCCGCACCCGCGCCTCGATCATCTCATAGAGCGTGCCGGCAATATTCTTGCCACTCGCCGCCTCGATCCCCTCAAGGCCGGGCGAGGAATTTACCTCGAGGACCTTTGGCCCGTCACTCGCGCGCAAAAGATCCACCCCCGCCATATGCAGCCCGAAGGCCTTGGTGGCGCGCAACACAACGTCGCGCTCGGCCTTGGTGATTCTGACAGCCTCGGCTGTGCCGCCTCTGTGCAGGTTGGAGCGGAAATCGCCCTCCGCCCCGCGGCGGCGCATCGAGGCAACAACCTTGCCGCCAATCACCAAGCAGCGGATATCCTCGCCCGCGGCTTCTTTGACAAAATTCTGCACCAGAAAATTGGCCTTCAGCCCGCGAAAGGCATCAATAACTGATTCTGCCGCCTTTTTGGTTTCTGCCAGAAC
>JAHBAN010000262.1 GCA_018500075.1 Flavobacteriia bacterium
CGCTTCGCGAAATCCGACCGATGCGGAGGACGCTGTCCCCCGCGCCCCCTGGGATATTTTTGGAAAGAAAAAAGATAAGGGGAGGGCCGGGGTATGAGACGTTTCACTTGGTTCAATGCCACATCGCTCAGCCTTGGCCTCGCGTTTCTATACCTGCCGATGCTGATCCTGGTGATCTACAGTTTCAACGAATCCAAGCTTGTGACGGTCTGGGCCGGTTTCTCGACCAAGTGGTATGGCGAGCTTTTCCAGAATGAAGCCTTTCTTGATGCCGCCTGGGTGACGGTCAAAGTTGCTGTGATGAGCTCTACCATCGCCTCGATCCTTGGCACGATGGCGGCCTATGTTCTTGTGCGCGGCGGCCGGTTTAACGGGCGCACGCTGTTTTCCGGGATGATCTATGCGCCGCTTGTGATGCCGGAAGTGATCACGGGTCTGTCGCTGCTGTTGTTGTTCATCGGCATCGGTCTGGACCGCGGTGTTCTGACGATCGTGCTCGCCCATACGACTTTTTCGATGTGTTATGTCTCTGTCGTCGTCTCGTCGCGGCTTGTGAGTTTTGACCGGTCTCTGGAGGAGGCCGCGCTCGATCTGGGCTGTTCGCCTTTTGAGGCCTTCCGCCTTGTGACCCTGCCGATCATTGCGCCGGCGGTCATATCGGGCTGGCTGCTCGCCTTCACTTTGTCGCTTGATGATCTGGTCATCGCCTCGTTCACAGCCGGCCCCTCGGCCACGACCTTGCCGATCAAGATTTTCTCGGCTGTGCGCCTCGGGGTCTCGCCCGAGATCAACGCGCTCTCGACAATCATGATCAGCATTGTAACGGTCGGTGTGATCACGGCCTCCCTCCTGTCAAAACGCGCCACAATACGCCAGCAACGCGAGGAACGGGCCGCCGAACGAGCAGCAGACTGATGCGCCGTATCTTTTCTGACCATGCCTATTCAGACGCCCGTATCGCCGGAAACTACTGGGCCGAGACAGTCCCTGACGCGGCCCTCAAGCGCGGCCATCTGACCGGCACCCAGAGGGCTGATGTGGCCATTATCGGCGCCGGCTTCACAGGTCTCTGCGCTGCGCTGGCGCTGGCCGAGGCGGGCGTCTCGGTCGCGGTTCTGGATGCGGGTTTTCCCGGATGGGGCGCCTCAGGGCGCAATGGCGGCTTTTGTTGCCTTGGCGGTGCCAAAGCCAGCGATACCCTGCTTGACCGCCAGCATGGCAAACCCGCCCGCCTCGCCTATCGCCGCGCCGAAGCAGAGGCCGTGGACCATGTCGCCAATCTGCTCAAAACCCACAAGATCGACGCCGACATCCACAGCCAGGGAGAAACCCAGCTCGCCCATAAAGCCAGCATCCGGTTTGAAGAAGACGCCCGCGCGATTGAGGAAAACTACGGCGTCACACCCCGCCTCCACAACAAGGCAGACCTCCCTGCGCTCGGGATGTCGGGCGCCTTTCACAGCGCCATCACAACCCCGATCGGCTTTGGCCTCAACCCGCGCAAATATCTTGCCGGCCTCCTCAAGGCAGCCGAAGCCGCGGGGGCGAAGGTCTTTGGCGATAGCCCGGTCAGCACGCTCCATCGCACACAAGCCTACAGCCTCAAAACACCCCAAGGCCTGCTCAAGGCAGATCAACTGATCATCGCAACCAACGGCTATTCCAGCGAAGATCTCCCCCCCTGGATGGCCGCGCGCTATATGCCCGCGCAATCCTCGGTTCTTGTCACACGCGCGCTGAGCGACACGGAGCTGGCAAACGGCTGGAGCTCCGATCAGGCCGCCTATGACAGCCGCACACTGCTGCACTACTTCCGGCTGATGCCAAACCGCCGCTTCCTCTTCGGAATGCGCGGCGGCCTCTTGTCCTCACACGGCGCCGAGGCTCGCAACAGGCGCAAAATACGCGCCGATTTTCAGGCCATGTTCCCCGCTTGGGCCGCAGTCGAAACACCTTATTATTGGTCGGGCATGGTCTGCCTCTCCAGAGGCCTCACGCCCTTCGCCGGTCCGGTCCCGACACTGCCCGGCGCCTACGCCGGCTTTGCCTATCACGGCAATGGTGTCGCCATGGGAAGCTACACCGGCGCGCTCCTCGCCGACCAGATCCTGAACGCCAAAAAGCTGCACACCCCGAAGCTCATGACACAGCCCCCGAAGCGCTTCGAGCTCGGGTCCGCCCGCCGCGCCCTGATGTTTGGTGCCTACGCCGCGGCCGCCCTCAAAGACCTCTAGTCTTTTTCTTTCCAAAAATATCCCGGGAGAGCGCGAGAGGGCAGAGCCCTCTCGCCCACCGCGCCGCGCCGAAGGCGCGGCGCAACCCCTCACACAGAGCCAAACCCCACATCAAGCGCGCCCAAAACAGTGTCAATCTCGGCTTCCGAAATCGTCAGAGGCGGTGACATCAAAATATTGTTCCCCCCCAAACGCACCATCGCCCCGGCGTCATAGGCCGCTTTATGGATCCGCTTCATGGTCGCCATATCCATCGGCGTCTTGCCGGCTGTCTCGGAAACAATCTCGATCCCCGTCATAAGCCCGTGTC
>JAHBAN010000220.1 GCA_018500075.1 Flavobacteriia bacterium
AGGAAAAGCCCGAAAATGCCGATGACAAACAGCACTGCTGCCACCGTCAGATAATGTTCAAGTCCGATCATGTCGTCCCTCGGTTCTTTATTGTTCTCAAAGCGAAAGGCTTAAAGCCCCTGCCCCGGTTTTACGTCTTTCAGTTCCATCGCGTCTTTCGGATCGCGCCACATCTGCTCTAGAACATTCTGGCGCTTCACGCCGTCACGGTGGCGCAATGTCAGCACAATCGCCCCGATCATCGCAACAAACAGGATCAGCCCTGCAAGCTGGAAGATCAGGAAATACTGGTCATAAAGCAAAAGCCCGAGCGCCGCTGTGTTCTGGGTGCCCTCGGGCGTGACAGCCACACGCGCCGCCTCAGCACTCTCGGCCGCCTGCCAGTCGCCATAGGCCAGCCCAAGCGACATCAACAGCACAATCCCGATCGCCAGAGCAATCGGCATATACTGCGCCATGCCGGCCTTCAGCTCGGCAAAATCCACATCCAGCATCATGACAACAAAAAGGAAGAGAACCGCAACAGCCCCGACATAAACAATCATCAGCAGCATCGCGATAAACTCGGCTCCGAGCAAAACAAACAGCCCCGCCGCGCTCATGAACGCAAGGATCAGCCAGAGCACCGAATGCACAGGGTTGCGGCTCAACACCGTGAAAAGCCCGCCCGCAAGCACGCCTATCGCGAAGAGATAGAAAGCAAAGGTCACTACGGTCATGTTTCGTCGTCCTCAAGGTTGTCCATCACGTCCTTGGCAATTTCCATCGCCCGCGTCATGGCAGGAAGTCCCGCAAACATCGCCATCATGGCAATGGTTTCGGCTATTTCTTCGTCGGTTGCCCCCGCTTCGCCCAAATGGCGGACGGTCAGTCTGATTTGCGCTTCGGCCTGTGCACCCTGCATGGTCAGCCCCGCAAGCGTGAGCAAAAGCCGCGTCTTGGCGTCCAGCCCCTTTTCGTTCAGCCCCTTGCCGAATGTGGCCTCCATCATCTCTTTGGACATGGTCGGCCACATCGCCTCAAACCCTTTGGGCGAGAACGTCTCAAGTGCAGGCGCCATGGCCTTGGCCACGTCCTTTGCTTGCTCCATCATCATTTCAAAGGGTGTCTTGGTCATCGGTAAGGTGCATCCAGCTCTAGGTTACGGGCAATTTCGGCTTCCCAGCGGTCACCGTTCTCAAGAAGCTTGGTCTTGTCATAAAACAGCTCCTCACGGGTCTCGGTCGCAAACTCGAAGTTCGGCCCCTCGACAATCGCATCGACCGGGCAAGCCTCTTGGCAGAAACCGCAGTAGATACATTTGGTCATATCAATGTCATAGCGCGTGGTGCGGCGGCTGCCATCGTCGCGCGGCTCCGCATCAATCGTGATCGCCTGCGCCGGGCAAATCGCCTCGCAGAGCTTACAGGCAATGCAGCGCTCCTCGCCATTGGGATAGCGGCGCAGCGCGTGCTCCCCCCGGAAGCGCGGTGAAAGCGGCCCCTTCTCATGCGGGTAGTTGAGCGTTGCTTTGGGCGCAAAGAAATACTTCAGGCCAAGCTTCATCCCGGTCAGGAAGTCAGACAAGAAGAAGTAACCAACCGCGCGTTTATAGTCGATATTCGCCATATTACCCTCCTACGCTCCAGCGCGCGAACGTGCCCCAGAACCAGTCAAATTTTGCCGCAAAGGCCACAAAAACGACCCAGAACAGCGACATCGGCAGAAACACTTTCCAGCCAATCCGCATCAGCTGGTCATAGCGGTAGCGCGGTGTAATCGCCTTCACCATCGCGAAGATGAAGAAGACGAGGAACATTTTGCCAAACATCCACATGATGCCGTCCGGCAGGCCGGGGATCGGTGACAACCAGCCGCCAAAGAAGAACAGCGAAACCAGCGCACACATCAAGACGATCGCCACATATTCACCGATCATAAAGAGCAGGAACGGTGTCGAGGAATATTCAACCTGATAGCCCGCCACCAGCTCGGATTCCGCTTCGGGAAGGTCAAAGGGCGGGCGGTTTGTCTCGGCCATCGCCGAAATCAGGAAGAGAAACAGCATCGGAAAATGCGGGATCCAGAACCAGCTGAAGATGCCGTAATCGCCGGCCTGCGCATTAACAATATCACTCAGGTTCAGCGAGCCTGCAGAGATGATGATGCCGATGATAATGAGGCCGAGCGAAACTTCATAAGAAATCATCTGCGCCGCAGAGCGCAGCGAGCCAAGGAAAGGGTATTTGGAGTTCGAGGCCCAGCCGCCCATGATCACGCCGTAAACCTCAAGCGAGGAGAAGGCAAAGATATAGAGCACCGCGACGTTGATATTGGCCAGAACCCAGCCGTCATTGAACGGGATCACCGCCCAAGCCGCCATCGCCAAGACAAAGCTGACAAGCGGGGCGAGGAAAAAGACGAATTTATCCGCGCCAGCCGGCACGATAATCTCTTTGACCGCATATTTGATAAAATCCGCGAAGCTCTGGAACAAACCAAATACGCCAACCACGTTTGGACCACGGCGCATCTGCACCGCCGCCCAGACCTTGCGGTCAAAATACAGCAAAAATGCCAGCGCAACGAGAAGCGGCACGATAATCAGCAGACATTGCCCCACAATCAGCAGGAAAATTCCCAGATTCGTGTTCGTAAAGAATTCAGCCATCAGCCCCTCACACCATCGGTATCTTGTCTTCAATGCAGTTGTGAACGATGACTTCCGCGTCAATCGTTTTCAAACCGCGTGGCAGCGCTGCCGAGATGGTGTAAACCGCATCTCCGCGCCACTGACCACCCTTAATCTCAACATTTGTGCGCAGATGACGCGCAAATCCGTATCCTCGGATCAGCGAATACTGCGCAGCCGCACATTCTGTATATCGGCGCACATCATCAGGCTGCGCCGCGCCCTCTATCGCCACCACAAATTGCACAAGATCCCCGTCCAGAAGACGGGTCTCGATGCCCTTATACTGCAGCGCGCGCATCGTATCCACAGGCGCAGCACGGCTCACCGCCTCGCGCGGTGTCTGCTCGCAAGCGCCCAGCACGGTCAAAGAGGCCGCGCCCAGAGTTATGCGCACAAGAAGGCTCACTCGGCGGCCACTTTCTGATCGCCGCGCGCTTTCACGCCAGCGCTCAACTCGGCCATAAGCTCGGAGGCCCGTGCAATCGGGTTGGTCAGATAGAAATCTGCAATCGCAGGTCTGAAGCTCGCAGCGCCAAGCGTGCCCGTCGGCTCGGCTTTCCAGACGTTTTGCACAACCTCATCAATCTGTGTCAGATGCGGAACCTCTGCCACAAGCGCCTGACGCAGCTGTGCCAGACTGTCCCAAGGCTGGGTTGCCCCCGCTTCTGCCGAAACAGCACGCAAGATCGCCCAGTTTTCCTTGGCCTCGCCGGGGGCAAAGCCGGCGCGCAACGCCAGCTGCGGGCGGCCTTCCGTGTTCACAAACAGCCCCTGCTCTTCGGTGTAAGCCGCTGCCGGCAGGATCACATCGGCACGATGCGCGCCGCGGTCGCCATGGCTGCCCTGATAGATCACAAAGGCACCGGCCTCTATCTCGACCTCATCCGCACCAAGGTTGTAAATCACATCCGCGCCCTCGGTGGCCGCCGCAAGACCGCCTTCGGTCACGGCGTTGATATCCATCGCGCCGACGCGGCTCGCCGCGGTGTGCAGCACCAGCAGTTTTGATCCTGTTGCCTCGGCAAGCTGCATCGCCGCGCCCAAAACCGCAGCACCGTCTGCTTCTCGAATGGCGCCTTGGCCAACAATCACAAGGCTTTCGCCCTCACGCATCGCCTTGGACGGGCTTGCAACCGCCGCCGCAAGCGCCGCACGGTCATCGCCCATGTGATCATACTCATAAGTCAGATCAGCGGCTTGGCCGATCAGCCCTACATCGGCCCCGCGCGCCCAAGCGCGGCGGATGCGCGCGTTGAGAACCGGCGCTTCCTCGCGCGGGTTTGTCCCGACAAGCAGGATCATCTGCGCGCTGTCGATGTCTTCAATGCGCGCCGTGCCCACATATCCCGAACGGTTGCCAGCCGGCAGCTTCGCCCCGTCGGTGCGGCACTCGACGTTTCCGCCCTGCCCCTCAACGAGCTGTTTGAGCGCAAATGCGGCTTCCACAGATGCCAGATCGCCGACAAGGCCCGCCAGTTTGCTGGCGCCTTTGATCTTTTCGCCCACAAGGCTCAAAGCCTCGCCCCAGCTCGCCGCACGCAGCTTGCCGTTTTCGCGGATATAGGCCGTGTCCAGACGTTGGCGGCGCAGACCGTCCCAGACAAACCGGGTCTTGTCCGAAATCCACTCCTCGTTCACCCCGTCATGGTTGCGCGGCACAATCCGCATGACTTCGCGGCCCTTCGTATCCACACGAATAGAGGAACCGAGCGCATCCATCACATCAATCGTCTCGGTCTTGGTCAGCTCCCAGGGGCGCGCCGTAAAGGCATAAGGCTTGCTCACAAGCGCGCCGACGGGGCAGAGATCAATGATATTGCCCTGCAGATTGCTGTCGAGCGTCTCGCCCAAATAGGCCGTGATTTCGCTGTCCTCGCCGCGGCCCGTCTGGCCCATCTGTGTGATCCCGGCCACCTCGGTGGTAAAGCGCACACAGCGGGTGCAGGAAATGCAGCGCGTCATATGGGTCTCAACCAGCGGCCCGAGATCCAGATCGTCAGAGGCCCGCTTTGGCTCGCGGAAGCGTGAGAAATCAACGCCATAGGCCATTGCCTGATCCTGCAGGTCGCATTCGCCACCCTGATCACAAATCGGACAATCAAGCGGATGGTTGATCAACAGGAATTCCATCACGCCTTCGCGTGCCTTTTTGACCATCGGTGAATTTGTTTTCACAACAGGCGGTTGTCCCTCGGGACCGGGGCGCAAATCGCGCACCTGCATCGCGCACGAGGCCGCAGGCTTGGGCGGTCCGCCAACCACTTCGACAAGACACATACGGCAGTTGCCCGCGATGCTGAGGCGTTCGTGATAGCAAAACCGCGGCACTTCAATGCCGGCTTCTTCACAGGCTTGAATCAACGTCATAGCGCCGTCAACTTCCACCTCTTTTTCATCAATGATGATCTTGCGTAAATCGCTCATGTCGTCTCACTTCGCTCTCAGCAGGCTTCCGATCGTGCTGCCCTTTTCAATCTCGGCG
>JAHBAN010000197.1 GCA_018500075.1 Flavobacteriia bacterium
AAACACAAACAAGAGCGCCAGCAGAAGGGCCGAGAAAAGCCAGACTTTCTCCTTGCTCCAGACCCGGTGCAAAGCGGCAATGATCGGGGTGCGCGGGGGGAGGGCGTGGTCTGTCATGGGGATCGTCCTGATAAAGTTACTAGCGTGGCCGGTGTGGCGGGCTGTGGGTCAGGCTGCGCCCTCTTTGGCGAGGGTGACGCCGACACAGCACTCCGCCGTCAAAAAGGCGAGCGTCTGGTTCATCACGTCATAATCGACACGGTTGCAGATCAGACGGCCCTGACGTTCCTGTGTCACAAGGCCGGCCTCGACGAGCGCCCCCAGATGATGCGCAAGCGTCGACGGGGCCATGCCAAGATACTGGCCGATTTCGCCGACATTCATGCCATCGTGCCCGGCGCGGACCAACAGGCGAAAAATCCCGAGGCGGGTGTCATGGCCAAGAGCGGCAAGGGCGAGAGCGGTGGCGGCTTGTGTCATCATGCCGTCAAAATAACTATATATCTAGTTATGTAAAGATAAATTACCGAAGGCGCCAGAATCCCTCTTTTCTTTTGCGCTCAAATAACATATTCTAAAAAACATATATATAAGTCATTACCCGCAGTCACGTAAAGGATCTGCTGCCATGTTCTCTCTGCATCGCCCGTTTGTGGCCCTTTGTCTTGCGCTTCTGCCCTTTGCTGCCGGGGCCGAAACAGTCACGCCGCTCGCCCCCGTCTCTGTGACCGAGTGGAAAGCCGTCTATGGCCAGATCGACACGCGCGACCGGATTTCCGCCCGCGCTCGGATCGGTGGCACGCTTGTCTCGCTCACGGTCACAGAGGGCGATCGCGTTGAGGCGGGGCAGGTGCTCGCCGAGATTGTCGATGACAAGCTGGTGTTCCAGTTGGGCGCAATCGAGGCCCAGATCGAGGCGCTCGGCGCACAGCTTGCGAATGCCCAAGACGAGCTGACCCGTGGCGAGGCGCTGCTTGAGCGCGGTGTCATCACGGCCCAAAGCCTTGAGTCGTTGCGCACACAGGCCGATGTCTTGAAAAATCAGGTCGCCGCGGCGCGCGCCAACCGCCGGATTGTGGCGCAGCAGGCGAGTGAGGGTAAGGTTCTTGCGCCCGTGGGGGGCCGTGTTCTGAGCGTGCCGGTCACGCGCGATTCTGTGCTGATGCCCGGCGAGCCTGTGGTGCTGATCGGCGGCGGCGGCGCGTTTTTGCGCCTCGCCGTGCCAGAGCGCTTTGCCGCGGTGCTGACCGAGGGCGCCACCATCCATATCGAGACGCCCGATGGCCCCGCCACCGGCACGCTGGCAAAGATTTATCCGCTGATCGAAAATGGCCGCGTCATTGCCGATGTCGAGGTCGCCGCGCTGAGCGACAGCTTTGTCAACACCCGCGTATTGGTGCGCCTGCCGGTCGGGGTGCGCGAGGCGCTGCTCGTGCCGCCCGCAGCGGTGACAACTGTTTCGGGGCTTGATTTTGTCACATTGGCCCAAGGCGAAGACCGCGTGCAGCGCGCGGTTGTGCTGGGGGGGCGCGTTGCGCATGACGGCGCAGAGCGGGTCGAAGTCCTCACCGGCCTGCGCGCGGGCGATATCCTTGCCGCGCCTCTGGAGCACGCCGATGACCACTGAGCCGACACATATGCCGACAGGCACCCCGACCGCGCTCGGCCTTGCGGGCTGGCTCACCAAAGCGTTCATCGCCTCGCCGCTGACGCCGCTCTTTATCATTGCCTCGCTGGCCGTTGGCCTCGTCGCGCTGGGCGCTTTGCCGCGCGAGGAAGAGCCGCAGATCTCCGTGCCGCTGGTGGATATTCATATCACCGCTTCGGGCCTGAAGGCCGAAGACGCCGTAAAGCTTGTGACAGAGCCGATGGAAACCATTGTCAAAGGCATCAACGGGGTTGAGCATATCTACTCCTCGACCCGCGATGACGCCGCCATGGTCACCGCCCGCTTTGAAGTGGGCACGCCGGCGGACGCCGCGATTTTGCGGGTGCACACCAAAATGCGCGCCAATCTCGACCAGATCCCCGTGGGGATTCCCGAGCCACTGATCATTGGCCGCGGGATCGACGATGTCGCGATTGTGTCGCTCACGCTGTCGCCCGCGCCAGAGACGGGCCTCACCGCCAATGACCTCACGCGGATCGCCCGCGAGCTGCGCACCGAGCTGTCCAAAACGCCCGATCTGGGCCTTTCCTATATTGTCGGCGAGGCGCAGGAAGCGATCCGGATCGCGCCCGACCCCGAGCGCCTTGCGCTCTATGGCGTGACGCTTCAGCAGCTTGTCGGCAAGGTCGAAGGCGCAAACCGCACGCTCAATACGGGCCTTGTGCGCGACGCGGGCGAGATGGTCGGCCTCGTCGCGGGCCAGACCCTCACCGCGCCGGCCGAAGTTGCCAATCTTTTGCTCACCACGCGCGACAACAGGCCGGTTTATCTGCGCGATGTGGCTGATGTGTCTTTTGTGCCCGACACCTCCGAACAGATCGTCGCCAATGTCACCCGCGCGGCTGACGGCACGGTGCAGCGCACCCCCGCCGTCACCCTGGCTCTGGCCAAGCGGGCAGGGGCCAACGCCGTTGTTGTCGCCGAGCATCTGCTCGAGCAGGTCGACAGCCTCAAAGGCGGCCTGATCCCTGACAGCGTTCATATCGACATCACCCGCGACTACGGCGAAACCGCCGATGAAAAAGCCAACGAACTCCTCTTTCACCTCGGCCTCGCCACCGTCTCGATCATCGCTCTGGTGCTGATCGCTGTCGGCTGGCGCGAAAGCATCGTGGTTGCCATTGTCATTCCGGTGACAATCCTGCTCACGCTTTTTGCCGCCTATATCATGGGCTACACGCTCAACCGTGTCTCGCTCTTTGCGCTGATCTTCTCGATCGGGATTCTGGTCGACGACGCGATTGTCGTGATCGAGAATATCGCCCGCCACTGGGGAATGCCCCAGAACGCCAGCGGCAAAACCAGCCGCACAGAGCAGGCCATTGCCGCTGTTGCCGAAGTCGGCAACCCGACAATCGTGGCGACTCTGACCGTTGTGGCCGCGCTCCTGCCGATGCTCTTTGTGTCCGGGCTGATGGGGCCTTACATGAGCCCTATTCCCGCCAATGCCTCGGCGGCGATGGTGTTTTCTTTCTTCGTCGCGGTGATCATTACACCCTGGCTCATGGTCAAGGTCGCCGGCAAGGCGCCGATGGCCGATCATGACAGCGCGCAGGGCCACGCCGGCGGCGCCCTCGGGCGGATGTATAGCGCCGTGGCCGGTCCGCTGCTCAAAACAAAGACCCGCAGCGCGCTGTTTCTCTTTGTCACGGTCGTTCTGTCCTTTGGTTCGCTCGGCCTACTCTATACCGAGGATGTCACAGTCAAGCTGCTGCCCTTTGATAACAAATCAGAGCTTTCCGTGATGGTTGATCTGCCGGAAGGCGCGTCGAGCGAGGCGACAGATGCGGTTGCCCAAGCGGTGGCGCGCACAGTCGTTGCCATGCCCGAAGTGCTCTCCGCACAGACCCACGCAGGTACAGCCGCGCCGTTCAATTTCAATGGCCTCGTGCGGCACTACTATCTGCGCGCCGAGCCGCATCTTGGCGATGTGCAAATCAATCTCACCCCGAAAGGCGCGCGCAGCCGCACCAGCCACGACATCGCGCTGGACATCCGCAGCCGCCTCGCGGCGCTCGATCTGCCGCAGGGCACCAGCCTCAAAACAGTCGAGCCGCCCCCCGGCCCGCCTGTGATCTCGACTCTTCTGGCCGAAGTCTACGGCCCGACCCCCGAGGCCCGCCGCGCCGCCGCCCGCAAGATCCGCACAGCCTTTGAGGCCGTGCCCTATATCGTGGATGTCGATGACAGCTTCGGAGAGCAGCCGCGCCGCCTGCGCGCCACGATTGCGGGCGACAATATGGATTTCTTCGGTGTGGCCGAGGGCGATGTCTTTTCGACAATGGCGATGCTCAACCGGGCCACAACTGTGGGCTATTCCCACCGCGGCGAAGGCCGCAGGCCGATCCCGATCGAGGTGGCGCGGCCCAAGTCGGCGCGTGTGCTCAATGAAGCGACGCTCAGCACGCCCATTCCCGCCAATCTCCTTCCCGGAGCCAAGGGCGTGGTCGAGCTTGGCGATGTGATCAGCCTCTCTGAAGAGCGCGCCAGCTTCCCGCTCTTTCGCCACAATGGCCGCTTTGCCGAGATGGTCACCGGCGAAATGGCCGGCACATTCGAGGCCCCGCTCTATGGCATGATTGCCGTTTCCAAAGAGCTTGACGCGATGGAGTGGCCCAAGGGCGAAAAACCGGTGATCAGCCTCAACGGCCAGCCCCATGACGAGAGCCATGTCACCCTTCTGTGGGATGGCGAATGGGAGGTCACTTGGGTGACGTTCCGCGATATGGGCGCCGCCTTTGGCGTGGCCCTGCTCGGGATCTATATTCTCGTTGTGGCACAGTTCGGCTCTTTCCGCCTGCCGCTGGTCATTCTGACGCCTATTCCGCTCACGTTCCTCGGGATCATGCTGGGCCACCTCTTGTTTGACGCGCCCTTCTCGGCAACCTCAATGATCGGCTTTATCGCCCTCGCGGGGATCATTGTGCGCAACTCGATCCTGCTGGTTGATTTTATCCGCCATGCCGACACAGCCGGAAAAACCGAAATCGAAATCCTGATCGAGGCGGGCGCAATCCGCTTCAAGCCGATCTTGCTGACAGCGATTGCTGCCATGATCGGCGCGGTGGTGATCCTGACCGACCCGATTTTTCAGGGTCTTGCGATCTCGCTGCTGTTTGGCTTGCTCAGCTCGACATTGCTCACGGTGCTGGTGATCCCTGCGATCTACCGGATTTTCAAAACGGCTTAGGGCGCAGCAAGACTCGGGCCAGCCTCAGCCCAAGACTCGGGCCAAATCTGGCTCGAGTCTTGCCCCGCCGTGCGCTTGATTAAGTTAATTTCTCTTCATTTTTGCGGCCTGAGCCGGTGCACGGGGGGTGCACGCATCGTGCACGCTTTGCGCCCCCCAACTCAGCCCTGTCAGGGGGCATTTACCAAGCGCACCGCAGGCTTAACCTGATTTAAACCGCGCTCTGGTGCGGCGAGAAAAATCAAAGCCTGTAGAAGGCGCGGGCGGTCTCGCCAAAGACGGCGGGGTGCATCCTGTGGGGGATCAGCGCCTGATAGGCAGAGAGCAGTGTCGCATAGGATGAGGAGAGGCTATCAACAGGGAAGTTCGAGCCAAACATCGACCGCTCCGGCCCGAACAGCTCGAGGCATTTTTCAACAATCGGCGCAATGCTCTGGGCGCTCCAGCCATGGTCAAACATTCCCAGCCCCGAAAGCTTGCAGCTGACCTGGGGCAGGGCGGCCAGATCGCTGATCTGGCTGGCCCAAAGCGCCAGCCCCTCTGTGCTGCGCTCAAACGGGCTGCCGGCATGACAGAGCGCCACGGAAAGTTCGGGGATGTCGGAGAGAACCTTCGCTGTCGCCTCCATCAAAGGCGGTGTGAGCTGTAAATCAAAGCTCAGGCCCCTTGCCGCGGCCTCGCGCAGCCCGTCTTTGAACGCATCGCTTTGCAACAGCGTGTTGGTGCCGCTTAGGGCGTCTTCTTCGGGCGCGCGCCCGACGATCTGGCGCAGGCCGCGCAAGCTCGGAAGCGTTTGAAACGCGTCCAGTTGGCTGTCCAGATCGGCAGAGGTCAGATCACAAAAGACAACCTGCGCAAGGCGCCAATCCGGCGCCTTGTCTGCAACAGATTGCACCCATCGGGCCTCTTTTAGCCCGTCTTCGGCCCCGACCTGAATATGCACAGACCCGTGAAAGCCTGTGGCGTCGCGGCGAAACTCGGGCAAAAGATAATCACGCTGGATCGGTGTCGGATCGCCGAAAAACCGCGTGACGCCCCGCGCCATGAGCCAGGGGTAATGCACCGCCTTCAGATCCCAGAGGTGATGATGTGCATCAATCATTCTACGCGCCCGCGCCCCATGCTTTCCATCCGTCCCAGAACGTCCACACCCTGGGTTTTGAGGAAATGCAGCATATCAATGAAAACCCAGTTCTCGGCCAGTTTGTCGCCCTCGCGGCGGTAAATATCAATGACCCGGAACGCGCCCTTTTCCCGCCCCGCAGGCAGGCCCATAAAGCCGCCGGTTTGCAGCGCGGTGAAGTTGGGCCAGCCGAAAAAGCCGCCATACTGCCCCTCGGCCATGCGGCAGATATGTTGGGTCTTTGATCGTTCGGCAAAGGCGGCGCGGAAGGGGCCGGAATGCTGCTTTGCATAGCGCTCGATGGTATAGGTCGCGCCAATGCCCTCTGGCCCCCACCAGAGCATATCCTCATGCCATGTCCGCCGCAGCTCGTCTTCCAGAGGCAAGCCGAGCTGCCATGTGCCAAGGTCATTGATCATGGCATCAATCGCCGCCCATGTGGCTTTGCCCTCGGCCTCTGGCTGAGGGTCAAACATCAGGCCGTCGTGGGTCCGTGGCCCCGGCTGCACCATATGCTGCGCCGTTTGCGGGCCAAAGGGGTTTTGCCCCGCCTGCACCATGAGGTGCGGAATATCAAAATACATCGCCGTTTCATGGATTTTTCCGCCGGCCACACGGTGAAAGGCAGCGTAGCGCAACAGGGCCAGCTTGCCCGTCGGCCTGATCCCCAGCCAGGGCGCATCAAACAGGCCCATCAGATGGCCCATCGAGCAGACCCAGACGCCTTCCCCGAGGGTGTTTTCGCCCGCCATGAAGATATCCATGCGCCGTTGCAGCGCGGTGAGGCTCGTCTTGAGCGGCGCCCAGAACTGTCGCGCAATTTCCTCGGGCGAGGTGATCTCGTCAAACGGGTGAAACCCCCGCCAGAGAGGTTCGGCGGCGTAATACCGCGTCATTACTGCGCCCAACTCGTCTATAGTGGCCGCTTCGATCGCCGCATAATAGGCGCGCACCACCTGCTTTTCGTCTTGAAAACTCACGCTTTTCTCCAGCTCTTTTTGCTGCGTATCGCCGCCTTTGCATACGCTTGCAAATTTATCTTGCCAAAAGGCAGTGGCCTTGTCTACTGTTCTTGCAAACGTATGCAGACATACGGTCCAAGGGGGAAACATGGCTGAAATTCAACTGCGCAATCTGGGCAAGCGTTGGGGCAGTTTTGTCGGGGTCAAGAATTTTGACCTGACAATCCATGACCGCGAGTTCCTTGTGCTGCTTGGCCCGTCCGGCTGTGGCAAGACAACAACGATGCGGATGATTGCCGGGCTGGAAGACGTGAGCGAAGGCGAAATCCTGATTGACGGCAAGGTCGTCAACGCGCTTGAGCCAAAAGACCGCGATGTCGCCATGGTGTTTCAAAGCTATGCGCTTTACCCGAATATGAACGTCTATGAAAATATCCGCTTCCCGCTCAAGGTGCGCGGTATCGACCCTGCCACCCATGACGAAAAAGTCCGCCGGGCCTCGGCGATGGTGGAGCTTGACGACTTCCTTCATCGCAAGCCCGCCGAGCTGTC
>JAHBAN010000031.1 GCA_018500075.1 Flavobacteriia bacterium
AGGGGGTCTGGGGGAGCAGCGCTCCCCCAGCGGGTCGGATTGCGCGCAGCGCAATCCGACCCGTCAGCCCTTACGCATCAAATCATCTTCTTCATCTGACGCCGAAAGCCCGAGCGCCTCAAGGCCGTTCTCCAAATGGTCCGATAGATGCGGCGTGCCCATCAGATAATCTAGCGTCGGCACAGTCGCCTCGGCCAGCGCGGTGGCGCGCGCCTCCGCCAGCTCCTCAGGCTCAAAACTCCCGCGACCAATCCACATGAGCGCAACAAGATCTGTCAGCTCCTCTTCGCGCAAGGTTTCAAAAAAGCCTGCCAGCTCGGCCTCTGCACGGCCCAGCTCACGGGACATGAGAATGATTTGAGCAATCTTGTTGATACTGATTTCGAGCATAGTCTGTCCTCCTGTCGGCGCATGAGGCATAGCATGAACGGCTTGTGCAGCCTCAGCCTTGATCTAACGCAAACTCACTCAGGCGCCTGAATCGGCACGACATTCGGCGCTTCGGGCGCCAGCTCTTCAAAATCAAAGTTATCAAGCCGCTTCGCCCGCCGTCCGGCTTTATCCGCCGAAACTTTAATGTCTGAGATGTCTTTCGCGGCTTGATGGAAATGCCGGTCAAGGTTTTCAACGCGGTTCCCGAGGCGGTCCACATCCGCAAACAAAAGCCCAAGCTCGCGGCGGATCGCCCCCGCCTGCTCGCGCATCCGCGCATCTTTCAAAATCGCGCGCATCGTGTTGAGGGTGGCCATGCAGGTGGTCGGCGACACAATCCAGACTTTCGCCGCAAAGCCCTCGCGCACAAGTTCGGGGAAGTTCGAATGCAGCTCCGCATAAATCGCCTCGGAGGGCAAAAACATCAACGCGCCATCCGCGGTTTCGCCATCCAGAATATACTTCTCCGAAATATCCTTGATGTGCTTCTTGATCGACACCCGCAACATTTTGGCCGCTTCGTTCACCTGCCAGTCGTTCTCCGCACGTCGCAGGGCTTCATAGGCCTCAAGCGGAAACTTCGCATCAATCGCAATCGGTCCGGGCGGGTTTGGCAAATGGATCAGACAATCGGCCCGCTTGCCGTTGGAAAGCGTCGCCTGCATCGTGTAGCTGTCGCTCGGCAAGGCCTTGGTGACAATATCGGTCAGCTGGATCTCGCCAAAAGCGCCTCTTGTCTGTTTGTTGCTCAAGATGTCCTGAAGGCTCAATACATCACCTGACAATTTGGTAATATTGTCCTGCGCCTTATCAATCGCAATCAGCCGCGCTTGCAGCTCTCCAAGCGATTTTGCCGTGCTCTGGGCCGAGCCCGTCAAATTCTCGCTCATTTTGCCACTGACATCCGCAAGGCGCTTTTCCATAAGTTGCAGCATATTGGCCTGCGAGGCGGCCTGCGCTTCGCTCACATGGGTCAGCCCGCCGGCAAGCTGCTGCTGCCCGTCCGAAAGCTGCTGCACCCGCGCCCCCAGATTGCCCAATTGATGCACCAAAGGCTCGGTCATACGCGCCGAGCGCGCCGCCGAGCGCATTCCCGAAAACAGCATCAAGAGGATCAAGAAGAGAAAGATCACCCCCGCGACAAGCAGATGAAGCTCTGCAATCTGATACCCTGCCAGTTCAATCATGTGCGCCCGAATAGCCTCTCGATATCGCTCAGTTTCAGCTCAATATAGGTCGGCCGCCCGTGATTGCACTGGCCCGAATGGGGTGTGGCTTCCATCTCGCGCAGCAAAGCATTCATCTCTTCGGCGCGCATTCGTCGTCCCGAGCGGATCGACCCATGGCAAGCCACACGACTGAGCACGGCTTCGAGCTTGTCTTTGACCGTGCTTGTCGTGCCGCCGTCTGTCAGCTCGTCCACAATATCCCGCAACATGGCCTCTGCGTTTACCTCGCCCAGAATGGCAGGGGTTTCGCGCACAGCAACAGACCCGGCCCCAAAGGGTTCAAGGCTCAACCCAAGCTCTGCCAAATCCTCCGCAGCCTCAAGCAAGAGCGCGCAATCGCCCTCGCTCATGCTCACAATCTCGGGGATCAGCAGCGCCTGCGCGCGCACGCCGCTCTCTGCCATCTGCTTTTTGAGCCGCTCATAGACCAGCCGTTCATGCGCCGCGTGTTGGTCCACCAGGATCAGCCCTGTCTCGGTCTGGGCGACAATATAATTCTCGTGCAGCTGTGCGCGCGCCGCCCCCAAGGGCAATGTCTCCAAGGGCCGGCTCTCTTCGGGTGCAACCGTCTCAATCCGCGCAGAAAAACCGCCGGCCATTTCCGCAAACCCTTGGCTCGGCGCGGCATAGCTTGGGACAGTAGATGGCCGATCCATCTGATAGACCCGTGGCTCGATCCCTTCAGGCCGCATTACCCCCAGCGCCGCAGTGGCAACCGTTGACGACGCTCTATGCCCGGCCTCGGCCAGCGAATGTTTCAACGCGCTGACAATCAACCCGCGCACAAGGCCGGGATCGCGAAAGCGCACCTCTGATTTGGCCGGATGCACATTCACATCCACCAGATGGGGCGGACATGACAGAAACAGCGCCACAGCAGGGTGGCGGTCTCTGCTCAGGAAGTCGGAATAGGCCCCCCGCAGCGCTCCGATCAAAAGCTTGTCGCGCACGGGGCGCTCGTTGACAAAGAAAAACTGTGCCACCGCCGACCCCCGCGAATAGGTCGGCAGCGCCGCATAGCCCGTCAGCGTGATCCCCTCGCGTTCCGCATCAATTGCCAGCGCATTCTGGGCAAAATCGCGCCCCATGATCTGGGCCAGCCGCCCGTGAAGCGCTTTGAACAGATCACCCGTCTCCGCTTCGACACGAAACTTGACCTGTGGCTCACCCGCGCCTGACACATCCGCCAGACGAAAGCCAACATAAGGCTCTGCCATCGCCAGCCGCTTCACCACATCCACAATGGCCTGCATCTCGGCGCGGTCTGATCGCATAAATTTCAAGCGCGCGGGCGTCGCGTAAAAAATATCGCGCAGCTCCACGCTGGTTCCGCCAGCCAGAGCCGCCGGTTTGACAGCGCTCATCTCACCGCCAGACACCTCGATGCGCGCGCCCTCTTGGCCGGCGCCACGCGAAGCGATGCTCAAGCGTCCGACCGCGCCAAGCGAAGGCAGCGCCTCGCCCCGAAACCCGAAGGTATGGATATTCATCAAATCAGAGCCGTCGATCTTTGAGGTGGCATGACGGGAGAGCGCAAGTGGCAAATCAGCCGGGGTCATCCCGCAGCCGTCATCCACCACCCGAATAAGCGTCTTCCCGCCATCCGCCACTTCAACACGAATACGTCTCGCACCCGCATCAATGGCGTTTTCAACCAGTTCTTTCACCGCAGAGGCAGGCCGCTCGACAACTTCGCCCGCCGCAATCCGGTTAATGGCAGCATCGTCAAGTTGACGGATCACAGGGTGATTTTGGCTTATGTTGGGGCGAGGCTCGGACATACCGCAATAAGTAGCACAGACGCGCGCGATTCGACCATGAGAGAAACGGTAGAACGGAAAAGGGCCAGCCAGATTTTCTCTGGCCGGCCCCAAGTGGACTACGAGAGCTTAGCCTTTGGAGAATTCAGGGTAGGCTTCCATACCAAGCTCGGCCATATCAAGCCCGTTGATCTCGGCTTCCTCGCTCACACGGATGCCGATTGTCGCCTTCAGGATGAACCAGATCACCAGTGACACAACGAAGGTGAAGACACCATAGGCCAGAATACCTGTCAGCTGCGTCACAAGGCTTGTCTCGGAGTTGTAAAAGACAACCGCGACTGTGCCCCAGATACCGGCCAGCAAGTGAACAGGGATCGCACCGACAACATCGTCGATCTTGAACTTGTCGAGCATAGGAACCGCAAAGACCACGATCACACCGCCCACAGCACCGATCCAGAGCGAGCCAAAGAGCGAAGGCGCAAGCGGCTCGGCCGTGATGGAAACGAGACCGGCAAGCGCGCCGTTCAACACCATTGTAAGGTCGACTTTCTTATACATAAGCTGTGTCAGGATCAGCGCCGCCACCGCTCCGGCAGATGCTGCCATATTGGTGTTTGCAAAGATCCGGCCTACGTCTGTGATGTCGCCAACTGTGCCCGCAGCCAGCTGTGAGCCGCCGTTAAAGCCGAACCAGCCGAGCCACAGGATGAACGTCCCCAATGTGGCCAGCGCAAGGTTTGAGCCGGGCATGGGAACAGTGCGGCCGTCCTTGTATTTTCCGAGACGCGGGCCAAGCACGATAGCGCCTGCCAGAGCCGCCCAGCCGCCAACAGAGTGCACAACAGTCGAGCCGGCAAAGTCCGAGAACCCCATCTCAGACAGGAAGCCGCCGCCCCACTGCCAAGAGCCTGAAATCGGATACATAAAGCCCGTCAGCACAACAACAAAGGCAAGGAAGGGCCACAGCTTGATCCGCTCGGCCAACGCGCCCGATACGATAGACGCCGTCGCCGCCACAAACATCAACTGGAAGAAGAAGTCCGAGGCAACCGAGGCATAATCCAGCGAGGCATCCGCCGCCGCAAGGCCCACCGGCTCAAGGACCGTCGGATTGAAGAAGCCACCGACATAGCCGTTAAACTCGCCCGGATACATCAGGTTAAAGCCGACAAGCCAATACATGATGCCCGCAATCGAGAAGAGCGCCATGTTCTTGGTCAGCTGCATCGCCACGTTCTTACCGCGCACAAGCCCTGCCTCAAGCATGGCAAAGCCCGCTGCCATCCAGAACACAAGGAAGCCGCCCACAAGGAACAGCAGGGTTGTCATGATATAGGGGCCGATCTCGTCAAAGCCCAGCGCCGTGGCGTCTTGCGCCATGGCTGCGGCTGGCAGAAGGGCAAATGCGCTCCCCAGCAGATATGTCATTTTTTGTGTCATTCTCTCATCCTTTCCCCGCGCTCAGAGCGCATCTGGTCCTGTTTCGCCTGTGCGCACGCGAACCGCTTGCGCCAAATCCAGCACAAAAATTTTCCCGTCACCGATCTTGCCGGTGCGGGCTGTTTTGGTGATTGTTTCGACAATGCTGTCGACCATATCCTCAGGCACCGCTATTTCGAGCTTGATCTTGGGAACAAAATTCACGGCATATTCAGCGCCGCGATAGATTTCTGTGTGCCCTGATTGCGCCCCGAAGCCTTTGATTTCGCTGACCATCATGCCCCGCACTCCGATCGCGGTCAGTGCTTCGCGCACCTCTTCAAGCTTATACGGCTTGATCGTTGCTAGAATGAGTTTCACCTTTATGTCCCTTTCGATAAGCCTCCAAACGGAAGCACTTTGCACCTGCAGCATTTGCGCAATTCGACACAGAAAGAAGCGTTCGGCCCAAAAGCCTGACGCAAAAACAGGCGAAATTCGGTTTTTTGCGCAGAGTCTCGAGGATGTGCTCAATTATTGGGCACTTATGTGAGGTGGGAAATGTGTGTTTCCCCTCTACATTTCGACACGGCCAAGATAAGGTTGGGCAAAACAACGGCTCCGAGCAGGGCAAACCATGAGTACAACCGGACGCAAAAAGCCACCGCTCGTTGCCGAGCGGCGCTACCCCAAAAAATCTGAGGCGCCAAAACCAAAGGCGCCCAAAACGTCGCCCAAAACGCGAAAACCCACCAAGCAACGGGGCTTTTTCGGGCGGATTTGGTTTGGCCTTCTCGGAGCGATCCGCGCGGTTCTGGCGTGGATATTGAAGCTCATCTGGGCCTTTGTCTGGCGGATCAGCCTTGTTTGCGCCGCGATCCTCGGGCTTGCCGTCGGCTATACCGCGCTCACGCTGCCCCCTGTCGAAGAGCTGTTTGACGGGCGGGCGCGCGGCTCTGTCACGCTTCTGGATGCCTCGGGCAGCGTGTTTGCCTGGCGCGGCGATCAATTTGGCGGGGCGGTAACGGCCTCTTCGGTGTCACCACATCTCAAAAATGCTATCATCGCCACCGAGGACAAACGGTTTTATCAACATTTCGGCCTCAGCCCGCGCGGGATTGCCTCTGCCGTGCGGATCAACCTGCGTGAGGGGCGTGGCCCCCTTTCGGGGCATGGCGGCTCAACGCTCACCCAGCAAACCGCCAAGCTGCTCTGCCTTGGCGTCGCCTATGACCCCAAACAATGGAAGAACGAGACAGCCTATGAGGCGGATTGCCGCCAAGGCTCCTTGGCGCGCAAAGCGAAGGAAGCCGTCTACTCAATGGCTATGGAGGTCAAATACTCCAAAGACGAGATCTTGACGGTCTATATCAATCGCGCCTTCCTCGGCGCGGGCGCACGCGGCTTTGAAGCGGCAGCCCAGCGCTATTTCGGCAAGTCTGCGGCGCAGGTTGCGCCAAATGAAGCGGCCATGTTGGCCGGCCTGCTCGTCGCACCCACGCGCTATGCCCCGACAAACGACCTCGCGCGCTCTCAGGCGCGCGCGGCAACCGTTGTGCGCTTGATGGAGGAGCAAGGCTATCTCTCCGCCGCGCAGGCCGCCGATGCCCAAAACAGGCCCGCAACGCTCTCACAGGCCGCACAGGCCAAGGCGGGCGGGTATTTTGCGGATTGGGTTATGACAACAGGCCCTGATTTCTTCATGGGGGATACAACCGAAGATGTGATCATTCGCACCACGCTTGACCAACGGATTCAGCGCGCCGCCGAAAGCGCGATGAAAGAGATATTCGAAACCAAAGTCAAAGACGGCTCCGAAGCGCAGGCGGCGATTGTCATTATGTCCGCTGACGGAGCTGTCCGCGCGATGGTTGGCGGGCGACAAACTCAGGTCTCCGGGGCCTTTAACCGTGCAACAATGGCGAAACGCCAGCCCGGATCGTCGTTCAAGCCCTTCGTCTACGCCGCAGCGCTTGATATCGGGCGCTCTCCGCTGGACATGATCGAAGACGAGCCATACTGCGTTCATGTTCCCGGATCAGGCGAGTATTGCCCGAAAAATTACGATAAAAAATATCATGGCACAGTGACCCTGACAGAGGCGCTGATGCGCTCTTATAACATTCCCGCCGTCAAGCTCGCGCAAGAGGTCGGGCTTGAAACCGTTCGCAAAGTCGCGGCCGACTTCGGAATAGACTCCGACCTTGCACAAGGTCCGGCGCTTGCGCTCGGAGCCTCCGAAGCCAGCCTGCTGGAAATGACAGGGGCCTATGCCGGCATTCTCAACGGCGGCAGCGCCGTAACGCCCTATGGCCTTGTCGAACTGAAACTCCTCGGCAGCGATGCGCCCCTGATGAGCGCCACGGGCGGTATAGGCGAACGGGTTATTCAACAAGACACCGCCGAAAAGCTCACCTGGATGATGCATCAAGTCGTCACAAGCGGCACCGGCGCCCGCGCAAAACTGCCCGACCGCGACTCGGCTGGCAAAACCGGCACCTCTCAGGCCGCCAAGGACGCGCTCTTTATTGGCTTCACCGCCGATTATGTGGCTGGGGTCTGGATGGGGTATGACAACAACACCCCGCTCTCGGGCGTCACCGGCTCTGGCTTGCCCGCCGAAATATGGCACGCGGCGATGGTCCATGCCCATGAGGGTCTGCCCGCTCGGGTGCTTCCCATGCGCGCGCCTGACCCGAATGAAGGCCGGGTGCTGGGCACAGCCTCACAGCAAAGCGGCACAGGCCGCACCCAGACTGCTATTCAAATCTTGCTGGAGGGAATTTTTGGCAGGTCTGATGGCACCAGCCCCCAAGAGAACACGGGAGACCGCGCGCGGCGCTGACCGTTAGTCACATCTCACATCCACAATCACGCTGCCCAAAGCCTCATATGGCGCGCCCTCAAGAGAACAATAGACAGTCTCTCGGGGCGCAGGGGGCGGCGCAGCGCCTTCACACTTCAAATCAGCAACCATCATTGCCTGATCCCCGCGAAGCCTCACCACCTTGCATCCCGAGACAGCCTCGATGGCGACACGTGCGCGCGGCTCAACAGCCGCAAGCCTTGGCGCCCACTCGCTATTGACGCGCAGCGCCTCTGCACGCCCCTGCACCACACGCACATCAAAGACACTTGGCCCGACAGTCACACGCTGCGCAGGACTCCCGCGAAACTCCCGGCTGGGCGTGTCGCACGCCATCAACATCAATCCCAAAACAATCACATACCGCATAACACCAGCTTCTCTCAAACTTGGTTAATAAATCATGACCAACTCCCGGCTTGCATTCGGGTTTTGGAATGTGTATATATTCCATAAACCGAATATAAGGAATCGTCCTATGTCCCAAAAACCCGCAGACACCTACTCGCCGCTTTACTTCCTCGCCTCGCTTGGGGCCGGGGGGCTATCCGTCACCTTTTTCATGTATCTTATGTTCTGGGTGCCTCACGAGGGCCGCCCTGTGCCTGTCTTTGAAGACATCTCCGCCGCATTTGCCGGCGGCGGCCTTCCCCTTCAGGCCGCAATCATCATCGCCGTAATTGGCATCCTTGTGATGACCTTCCTGAACGTAAAATCGTTGCTCTGGAATATATCGGCGCTGAACCGTTTCAAAAAAACCGACGCCTATCAAAACTTGCGCGCCTCTAACGCAGAAACAACCCTTCTCGCGGCGCCTCTTGCAAGCGCAATGACAATCAACGCGCTCTTTATCGTCGGGTTGGTCTTTGTGCCGGGCCTCTGGAGCATCATCGAATACCTCTTTCCGCTCGCGTTGATCGCATTTGGCGCCGTTGGCATTTGGGCGCTTGGGCTGATCGGCCATTTCCTTGGCCGGGTGCTCAGTGAGGGGGGCATTTTTGATATGACAGCCCACAATAGCTTTGCGCAACTGCTTCCAGCCTTTGCTTTGGCAATGGTCGGTGTCGGCTTCTCTGCTCCGGCGGCCATGTCTCTTGCGCCCGCAACCGTTGCTCTCTCGCTTGCAACCTCCACATTCTTCGCCGTCGCCTCGCTGATCTATACCGTCGTGGCCCTGACCACTGCTTTCGGCTCAATGCTGCACCACGGCACCGCTCGCGAAGCCGGCCCAACCCTGATGGTTATCGTTCCCATCGTCACAGTGCTGTCTATTCTGTTTTTGCGTCAGGATCACGGGCTTCACGCGAGCTTCCAAGGCCACACCACCACAGCCAATACAATGCTCTGGCTGACACAGATGATCTCCGTGCAAATCGTTTTCTTGCTGCTTGGCCTGACAGTGCTGCGCCGCCAAAACTACTTTGGTGATTTCGTCTTTGGCTCAAAAACCTCACCAGGGTCTTATGCCCTGATCTGCCCCGGCGTCGCCTTTTCTGTTCTCATGCAGTTTTTTGTCAACAAAGGGCTGGTGGCCGCAGGGGTCATCGCCAAGTTCGGGGCCGCATACTGGGCCATCACAGCCATCGCCCTTATTTCTCAAGCGCTCATGGTTCTGCTGATCTTGCATCTGAACAAACAGCACTTTAGCGCACAGCCCAAGAGCCAAGCCATCGCCGCTGAATAAGGCCTCATAGCATGACGCGATGGGCGGGCCGTTCTGGCCCGCCTCTTTTTTGGGCAACCGCTTGCGGGATCGCAAATTTGGTAATATCGTTTTACCAATTACACGAGAGACCCTCATGCCGTTTCAACCAGTCCAGCCCGAAAAGCTCAGCCGTGCGGTCGTGCGCCAAATCGAACAACTCATTCTGCGCGGAATCCTGCGTCCGGGTGAAAAGCTTCCTTCCGAACGGGACCTCGCAGACAAGCTCAATGTGTCCCGCCCCTCCCTTCGGGAAGCGATCGGAGAACTGCAAGAGCGCGGCTTATTGGCAACCAAAGCCGGCTCTGGCGTCTATATTGCCGATGTGCTCGGCTCTGCCTTTTCAGACGCGCTGATCGAACTTTTCTCATCTCACGAAGAAGCCGTGTTTGACTATCTCGCCTTCCGCCGTGATCTGGAGGGCATAGCCGCCGAACGCGCCGCACGTCTCGCCTCTGAAACAGACCTCAAAGTGATCAATCACGCCTATGAGCGCATGGTCAACGCCGACCGGCGCTACGGTGCCCAGAAAGAAGCCGAGCTTGATGCGGCCTTTCATATGTCGATCATCGAAGCGAGCAATAATGTCGTTATGCTCCATATGATGCGATCTATTTTCGACCTGCTCAAAGAAGGTGTGTTTTACAACCGCTCCCGCTTGTTTCTCCAGAATACAACGCGCGAAGAGCTTCTGGCCCAGCACAAGGCGATAAATGATGCGCTCCAGCTGCGTGACGCGGCCGGCGCCCGTCTGGCCGTTGAGACGCATCTCAACTTTGTAAACTCCGCCCTCGCAGATCAGCTCAAATCCGACAAAAACGAAGACATCGCACGCCTGCGCTTTGAGCACGACCGCGACGATTAAAGCGGGAAAAACAAAAAACCCGGCCACAAGAGCCGGGTTTTCATCACTCTTTGCGCAACACTTCAGTGAAGTTTGGCATCAACCTGTTCAATGGCGTCGTCGATGAGCTTATTGCCCGCCTGAGCCGTCATCTGCTTGGCAACGACATCGCGCGCCGCAGCAATAGCCACAACAATCGCACTGTCACGAACCTCTTTCACAGCCGAAGCCTCCGCACTTGCAAGACGGTCCTCAGCGGCCGCCAAACGGCGCGCAATAGACGTCTTGATGTCGGCCTTGGCCTGAACAGCTGCAGAGGCAGCTTCTTCTTTGGCCGCTTCGATAATGCGCTTCGCTTGCTCCTGAACTTCTTTTTGCTTGCGCTCGTAGTCAGCCAGAACCTTCTGGGCCTCGTCACGCAACGCACGGGCTTCATCAAGCTCGCTTTTGATGCTCTCTGCCCGGTTGTCGAGCATACCGCCAATCATCGCAGGCACTTTGAAGTAAAAAAGAACACCCAGGAAAACAAAGAACGCAATCGCAACGATCAGATCTGTGTTTCCAAACGACCAGAAATAAGCTGAAAACGGGTTTTTGCTCGCGGCCATAGCCGGGCTTGCGGCCGTCACAGCAAGAAGAATTGAAAGTTTCCGCATCTTCTTACCCTTTCATCCGCGCTGTTACAGCCGCCGTGATGGTCTTGGCATCCGCCGTCCCACCCATGGCTGCGACAAGCTCTTTCGCTGTGTCTTTCGCAACGGTCTTAACGCTCTCAAGAGCACCTTCGCGAATGGCAGCAATCGCCTTCTCGCCTTCAGCCGTTTTGGCTGCAATCTCGGCATCAGCCTTCGCCAAAGCCACGTCGAGGTCTTTTTGAATATCTGCCTTTGTATCGGCAATAATCGTATTTGCCTCGGTGCGAGCGTCTGCAAGAGCTTTGTTGTAGGCCTCTTCCGCCTCAACTGCTTTTTGCTTCAGGTCTTCAGCCGTTGCAATATCATTGGTAATGGTGCCCTGCCGCTCTGCCAGAACCGCCGCAATGCGGGGCAAGGCAACACGTGACAAAACAAGGTAGATCACGACAAGCGTGACCACGAGCCAGAAAATCTGGTTGGCCCAAGTGGAAAAATCCAGCTGGGGCATGCCTGGGGCCGCATCGGCTGCTGTGCCTGCGGCGTCGTGCGTTTCGGTCGCCATGTGGGCCCTCCTTCGGGAACTTGCCTGATCACCGGACGAGCGCTAGGCGCCCATCCGGCCGTAAGGATCGTATCCGAAAAAAGTTAAACGGCGAACATCAGCAGAAGCGCGACGAGGAACGAGAAGATCCCCAGAGCTTCGGCAAAAGCGATACCGATGAAGAGAGTGGCTGTTTGTGAAGCCGCTGCTGATGGGTTGCGCAATGCGCCGGCAAGGAAGTTGCCTGCTACGTTGCCAACACCAATTGCCGCTGCGCCTGAACCGATAGCCGCGAGGCCTGCGCCGATGTGTGCGAGATCGCCTTCCATGTGAATTCTCCTTACGATTGGAAGTTTAGATTTCTTTCAAACCTTAGTGTGACGGATGCAAAGCATCTTTCAGATACACGCAGGTCAGAATGGTGAACACGTATGCTTGG
>JAHBAN010000224.1 GCA_018500075.1 Flavobacteriia bacterium
AACGCGGGCTGGCGGGGCTGGGCGATCTGGAGACGGCGCGGGCCGAGGTCGAAGATGTGAAAATGACCGTCGAGGCGGCGCGCATGACCATGATGGCCAAGCGCTCGAGCCATGACGAGCTGCGCCGCGAGGGCGAGGCGCGCACCCGCCGGGGGCAGGATGTGACCAAGGAGCTGTCGGGCTGGCGGCACCGTCTGGAGACGGCGGGCAAGCGGATTGCCGAGCTTGGCGAGCGCAAGAACGCCAGCGAGGCCGAGCTGAAAGAGGCGACGGCGGCGCCCGAAGAGATTGCGGCCAAGCGCGAGGAGCTGGGGCACTCGATCTCGCAGGCAGAGGCGCGCAAGGCCAAGGCCTCGGACGCGCTCTCTACCGCCGAGGGCGCAGAGCGGGACGCGACCATGGCCGAGCGCGAAGCCGAGCGCGCCGCCAGCGAGGCGCGCGAGGCGCGGGCGCGCTCGGAGGCCCGCGCGGACGCCGCCGGCGAGACTGTGGCCTATGCCGCAGAGCGGATCGCCGAGGAGCAGGACACAACGCCCGAGGCGCTGTTGGAGAGCCTTGGCGCGGACCCTGAAAAGATGCCGGCCTCAGACGCGATCGAGCAGGATGTGAACCGCCTGAAGCGCCAGCGCGACGCGCTTGGTGCGGTCAATCTGCGGGCCGAGGAAGACGCGCGGGAGGTCTCGCTGGAGCATGACAGCCTGTTGAGCGAGAAGATCGATCTGGAGGAGGCGATCCGGGCGCTGCGCACCGGGATTGCCAGCCTCAACCGCGAGGGGCGCGAGCGGCTTTTGACCGCCTTTGAGCAGGTCAACGACAACTTCTCCATGCTGTTCAAACATCTCTTTGGCGGGGGCGATGCCAACCTTGTTCTGGTGGAAAGCGATGATCCGCTGGATGCGGGGCTTGAGATTATGTGTCAGCCGCCCGGCAAGAAACTCGCGACGCTCTCGCTTTTGTCGGGCGGGGAGCAGACGCTCACTGCCATGGCGCTGATCTTTGCGGTCTTTCTCGCCAACCCTGCGCCGATCTGTGTTCTGGACGAGGTCGATGCGCCGCTGGATGATGCCAATGTCACGCGGTTTTGCGACCTTCTGGACGAGATGTGCCGCCAGACGGACACACGCTTTTTGATCATCACGCACCATGCTGTGACGATGAGCCGGATGGATCGTTTGTTCGGGGTGACGATGCAGGAGCGCGGCGTGAGCCAGCTTGTCTCTGTGGACCTGAAGAAAGCGGCGGCGATGGTGGCCTGAGGGGGGCGCGGCGGCGCTTTTTGAGGCTGGCGCAGAGCGCTTTGGTTAACGCAGCGTCCCGCAGGGTTAACGGGCGAAAAAACGTCTGAGTCCGGGGGGGTGAAAAGCGTGCACAGGGCGTGCACCATGCGTGCACCGCCTGAATGTTAATTTCTGTTAAGAGAATCAGGTTAACGGGGCGTTCGCCGGGCGGGTTTGGTGCGCAGTGAATGCGCACCCTACGAACATACCTCTGCTTTGGTGTGTGGGGTGGCTGTCGGATTTGGATATTTGGAGCAATAAAAAAGAGCGGCCTCGATGGGGCGGCAGTATAGAGTGTGATGGGGGCGGAAACATTTGTTTCGTTGTTTCGGGGCGATCAACGATCCGCGGGAAAACCCTGATATTATCTTACGAGCGCCCAGAAGTTGCCCGATTGTGCGGCGATAGAGTGTCTTGAGATAAGAAGAATCGAGGGATTGTCGCGTATGGACCGACTGACGGAAATGGAAGCCTTTGCCATGGTTGTAGACCAGGGCGGGTTTACGGACGCTGCCAAGAAGATGGGGATTTCCAAATCGGCCGTTTCAAAGCACGTCTCCAGCCTTGAGGCCCGATTGGGCGCGCGGCTTCTCAACCGAACGACGCGGCGGGTCAGCCCGACCGAGATCGGGCTTGCCTATTATGACCGTGCGCGGCGTGTTCTGAACGATGCGGGGGAGGCGGATGCGCTTGTCTCGTCGATGCAGTCTGACCCTTCAGGGCTGTTGCGCATTTCTGTGGCGACGGATTTTGGTGTGAACCATCTCAGCCCTGTGTTGGGCGAGTTTCTGGCGGATTTCCCCGATATTACGGTGAATATGGTTCTGAACAACCGCTATGTGGAGCTGATTTCGGAGGGCTTTGATATGGCGATCCGGATTGGCGAGCTTGAGGACAGCTCGTTGCGGGCGCGCAAGCTGACCGAGACGAGTATGCGCATGATTGCCAGCCCCAGCTATTTTCAGCGGCACGGGCGGCCCCAGAAGATCGACGATCTGAATGATCACAAGCTGTTGCATTATTCCAACCATTCGGCGGGCAATGTCTGGAAGATCACCGCGCCGTCGGGCGAGAAGCGGCAGGTGCGCACGGCGGGCTGGCTGACTGTGAACGACGGGCAATCGCTTTTGAATGCGGCGGTGTCGGGTCTTGGCATCGCTTATCTGCCGAGCTTTCTTTATGCGGAGGCGCTTGAGAAAGGGCTGGTGGAAGATGCGATCCCTGATCTGCCGATGGAGACGCAGGGCATTTATGCGGTCTACCCGCCCGGGCGCTTTACGCAGCCCAAGGTGCGCGCCTTTATCGACTTTCTGGTTCATGCTTTTGGCGACAAAGGCCCGAGCGACTGGTGAGCCGCTTCTGATTTTCCCCGCGGTTTTTCCGCACCTGGCCCCGGTTGATCCGGGGCCTTTTTTTTGGGGTTCGGGCGCTTGGGCGCTGTCTGGACAGAGGTGTCCAAAAAACAGTTCCGCGAATCATGTGGCTGGCGTAGCCTGAAGGCACCGCTGCGGGGATGATGGCGGATAGTCAACGGGAGACACTTCAATGAAAGATGAATTTCAGACACTGCAAGCACGTTCGCTGGTGAAAGACTGGGCGCGCGCGGCACGTGAGGGCAAGATGGAGCGCCGTGAATTTCTGGCGCTGGCGAGCACCTTTGGCGCGAGCGCCGCAGTGGCTTATGGCCTTTTGGGGCAGGCCGCCCCTGCGATGGCGGCGGGAGAGGGCAAGCCGGGCGGCGTTCTGAAAGTCGGGATGCGGGTTCTTGCGATGAAAGATCCGCGCACCTTTGACTGGAGCGAGCATGGCAATATTGCGCGCCAGTATCAGGAGACGCTGGTGCGCTGGAACAGCGACTTTACCTTCTCCGGCCTGTTGCTGGAGGATTGGCGCGTTTCGGATGACTCCAAGACTTACACGCTCAATGTGCGCCAGGGCGCGATGTGGAACACCGGCGACAAATTCACCGCCGATGACGTGATTTTCAACCTCAAGCGCTGGTGCGAGCGGGACGCCGAAGGCAACTCTATGGCGGCGCGCTTTACGCCGTTGATTGACGAGGCGACGGGGCTGGCCCGCGAGGGTGCGATCGAGAAGATCGACGATATGACGGTGCAGCTCAATCTGCTGCAGCCCGATATCAGCCTGATTGCGGGGATGGCGGATTATCCTGCGATGATTGTGCCGCAAAGCTATGATCCGGACGCCGATTTTGCCGCCAATGCCATCGGCACGGGCGCCTTTGAGCTGACCAGCTTCGAGATCGGAGTGGGCGCGAGCTTCAAGCGCCGCGAGAGCGGCTGGTGGGGCGGTCAGGCGCTTTTGGACGGGATCGAATTTATCGATTATGGCACCGATCAGTCCAATTATGTGGCGGCCTTTGAGGCGGGTGAAATCCACCTCAATGACGAGACGACATCAGACTTTCTGGAGGCGCTCGACGCACTCGGGCTTGAGCGCAAGTCACAGGCCACTGCAAGCACGATTGTGGCGCGGATGCGCGCGGATTCTCCGCCCTATGACAACAAGATGCTGCGCAACGCTGTGCAACTCGCGGTGGATAACTCGGTTGTGCTCGAGATCGGGTATAACGGCGAGGGAATCCCGGCGGAGAACCACCATGTCGCGCCGATGCACCCCGAGTATTTCGCGCTGCCCAAAATTGCGCCCGACCCCGCCAAGGCCAAGGCGATGCTGGAGGAGAGCGGCCATGCGCAGACCGAGCTTGAGCTATTGTCGATTGATGGCGACTGGCGCACGGTGACGACCGACGCGATCGCGGCACAGCTGCGCGACGCGGGCTTTAATGTGAAGCGCACGGTTATTCCGGGCAGCACCTTCTGGAACGGCTGGACGGAATACCCGTTTTCGACAACCAACTGGGGGCCGCGGCCTCTGGGCATTCAGGTCTTGTCGCTGGCCTATACATCGGCGGCGGCATGGAACGAGAGCGGGCATAAGAACCCCGAGTTTGACGCCAAACTGGCCGAGGCCTCGGGTATTTTTGACCCCGACAAGCGCCGTATGCTGATGGAAGATTTGCAGCGGATGCTGCAAGACAGCGGGGCGATGATCCAGCCTTATTGGTATAATCTCAGCCTGCACCATGTGCCCGAAGCCAAGGGCGTGCAGCGCCACCAGTTCCGCGAGATGCATTTTGAAGCGGTCTGGCTTGATATGTAAAGATCGAGCAGAGAGAGAGAGAGAGAGAAAGCGGGCCGCCGGGGGAGACCTTGGCGGCCCATTTTTATGGGCGGGGCGCAGGGGATGCGCGCGCAGGGTAAGAGAGGTGCGCAGTGAATGCGCACCCTACGGCGTGGGCGGTGTGCAGGAAAGGCGCAGGCAGGTTGGGATCAGCGTGTGGGGACCGGCGCGCCTTCGCCGCGGTAGTCATAAAAGCCGCGGCCAGTTTTGCGGCCCAGCCAGCCGGCGGCGACATATTTTGTCAGGAGCGGACAGGGGCGATATTTGGTGTCGGCGAGGCCGTCGTGCAGCACGTTCATGATTGCGAGGCAGGTGTCGAGGCCGATAAAGTCGGCCAGCTCGAGCGGACCCATCGGGTGATTGGCGCCGAGCTTCATGGCGGCATCAATCGAGGCGACATTGCCGACGCCCTCATAGAGCGTATAGCAGGCCTCGTTGATCATCGGGATCAGGATCCGATTGACGATAAAGGCGGGGAAATCTTCGGCGGAGGCGGCTGTCTTGCCGAGTTTGTCGACCACGGCAAGGCAGCTCTGATAGGTTGCGTCATCTGTGGCAATGCCGCGGATCAGCTCGACGAGCTGCATGAGCGGCACCGGATTCATGAAGTGAAAGCCCATGAACTTCTCGGGGCGGTCTGTGCGCGCGGCGAGGCGGGTGATCGAGATCGAGGAGGTGTTTGAAGTGATGATCGTGTGCTCGGGCAGGTGGGGCACGATGCCTTCGATGATCTTGTTTTTGATGTCTTCGTTTTCTGTTGCGGATTCGATCACGAGATCGGCTGTGCCGAGCGCGGCCACGTCGAGCGCGGGGGTGATACGGGCGAGGCCGGCTTGCATCTCGGCCTCTGTGATCAGATTGCGCGAGACCTGGCGCACCATGTTCTTTTCGATTTTGGCGAGTGCGGCTGTGAGCGCGTCCTGACTGAGATCATTGAGCGTGACGGTGTATCCTGCGAGCGCCATGACGTGTGCGATACCATTGCCCATCTGGCCTGCACCGATGACGCCGACTGTTTTGATATCCATGATGCTCTCCTTCGGGGTTGGTCCTGACAATAAGCCGCGCCTTGAGCAGGCTGCAAGGCGAAAGATCGGGCTTTAAATCCTGCGTATTTTATCTGTTAGGGAATTTGCAACGGCTCTGGCGCATCCTCGATTTCGGGTGAACTAAATTTGTGGTGGGAACTATGTCCTATGAAAGAATAGGGGGCGCAGCCCTTGACTATAGACTCTGCGAGTATGACGGATCGCGACTGAGCTTTCGCGGCCCCAAACGCAGCCTTGCGGAGCCTTATGTGGCGCTCTTGGGGGGCACAGAGACCTTTGGAAAATTTGTGCCGCGCCCCTTTGCCGACCGGCTGGAGGACAAGCTCGATATGCCCTGTGTCAACCTCGGGGTGATGAGCGCGGGGCTGGATGCTTTTGCGAGCGATCTTGGCGTTTTGAGCATGGCGGCGCAGGCCGAGGCTGTGGTTGTGCAGGCGATGAGCGCGCACAATCTGTCCAACCGGTTTTATACGGTGCATCCGCGCCGCAACGACCGCTTTTTGCGCGCGTCCGACCAGATGAGAAAGCTGTTTCGGGGGGTGGATTTTACGGAATTCCACTTTACCAACCATTTGTTGCGGCATCTGGCGGGCTATCATCCTGAGGGGTTTATTCTGTTGATGCGCGAGTTGCAGCAGGCCTGGGTTGCGCGGATGAAGCTTTTGGCGGAGCGGGTGGGAAAGCCTCTGGTGCTCTTGTGGTTTGCCGATCATGAGCCGGCCGAGAAGCGCGGATTTGCCCATGCGGCGAGTGCGCCTTTTGCTGTGACGGAGGCGATGATCGAGCAGCTGGGCGGCGATGTGGCGCAGGTTGTGATCTGTCGTGTCAGCCCGGCGGCTCTGGCGCATGGGCAGGAGGGCATGGTGTTTGCCGATCATGAGGCTTTGGCGGCGATGCAACTTCTGGGGCCGGCGGCGCATGAGGAGGCGGCGGATGCGCTTTTGCCTGCGGTGCAGAGGGTGCTCAAGCGGTCTTGGCGGCGTTGAGCCATGTGCGCAG
>JAHBAN010000236.1 GCA_018500075.1 Flavobacteriia bacterium
AGATGTGTATAAGAGACAGGCTGAAGGCTTTGGAGCAGGGCGCAACGCTGGCTTTGGCCAATAAGGAATCGCTGGTCACGGCGGGCCAGCTTCTGATGGAGACGGCGGCCCAGCATGGCGCGCGGATTTTGCCTGTGGACAGCGAGCATTCGGCGGTGTTTCAGGCGCTGGTGGGCGAGGATATGGCGGCTGTCGAGCGGGTGATTATCACGGCTTCGGGCGGCGCGTTTCGCGACTGGCCGCTTGAGCGCCTCGCCGGTGCGACTGTGGCCGAGGCCAGCACCCATCCGAATTGGAGCATGGGGCAGCGGATCACCATTGACAGCGCATCTATGTTTAACAAAGCCTTGGAACTTATTGAAACGCGTGAATATTTTGGCATTGAACCTGAGAAAATTGAGGTGCTTGTCCACCCTCAATCTCTGGTTCATGCGTTGGTCGGCTTTCAGGACGGCGGCTTGATGGCCCATGTCGGGCCGCCCGATATGCGCCATGCGATCGGCTATGCGCTGCATTATCCCGAGCGGGCCAGATTGCCGGTGGAGCGGCTGGATCTGGCGCGCATCGGGCAGCTTGAGTTTAGCGATCCTGACCCGCGGCGCTACCCGGCTTTGGGTCTGGCCTATGAGGTTATGGCGCGCGGCGGGCTGAGCGGGGCTGTGTTCAATGCGGCCAAAGACACGGCGCTGGACAGGTTTATGGCGGGGCAGATCGGCTTTACCGAGATGGCGCAGGTGGTGCGGGCCACGCTGGACCAGCTCTTGCCCGACGATAGCCTTATCGACGCCCCAATGACCCTTGATACCCTGCGCCATGCAGCCCACTTAGGACAGAGCACCGCGCGCAGCGTGACCCCGAGATAAGACAGAAAGACAGGTAAACTTTTGGATTTTATGACTCTTCTGCCAGAATTTGGCAATGTGATCCTCACCCTCATTGCCTTTGTTGTGGCGCTTTCGATCATTGTCGGGGTGCATGAATACGGCCATTACATTGTCGGGCGCTGGTCCGGGATCAAGGCCGAGGTGTTTTCGATCGGCTTTGGGCCGGTGCTTTTTGCGCGGGAGGACAAACACGGCACCATCTGGCAGATCGCGGCGATCCCGTTTGGCGGCTATGTCAAATTTCTGGGCGATGCCAATGCGGCGAGCGCCAAGGACGGCGCGGCTATGGAGGCGCTGCCGGCGGCGCAGCTGCGCCATACGATGCATGGCGCACCGCTTTGGGCACGGTCTGCGACGGTTCTGGCCGGCCCTGTGTTCAACTTTATCTTTTCGATTTTTGTGTTTGCCGGGCTTTTGCTTGCGCTTGGGACGATGTCATCGCCCCCCAAAATTGCGGCGCTTTACCCGATGCCTTATGAGGGGATCACGATTGAAACGGGCGACCAGATCCTTGCGATCGAGGGCGCGGCTTTTCCCAGCGAGCCGAGCCGCGCCTATTTTGATGCGCTGCCGGGGGGGCTGTTGCTTGACTACAGGGTGCAGCGCGGCGATGCGCAGCTTGTTGTGCAGGGCCCGCAGTATAGCCCTGCGCGGATCGGCGGCGTGCAACCGCGCTCGGCCGGTGAGGCGGCGGGCCTGATGGAGGGTGATATCATCCTGCGGGCCGACGGGCAGGAGATCGCCAGTTTTCTTGAGCTGGTGGAGATTGTGAAGGCCGCCGAGGGCGCGCCTGTGCGGCTCAATGTCTGGCGGGCGGGGGAGGATAAGGAATTTGTCATCCAGCCCGAGCTGCGCGATGTGCCGACGGCGGACAACGGCTTTGAAAAGCGCTTTCTCATAGGCATTTTCAGCTCGACCTTCTTTGAGGCCGAAACCGAACGCCCCGGCGTGATCGAGGCTGTGGGGCTGGGCGCGGAGCAGACCTACCGGGTTGTGACGCGCTCTGTTTCGGGGCTGTATCATCTGGCGTTTGGCAAGATCAGCTCTTGCAATATGTCCGGTGCCATCGGGATCGCGCGGGCGTCAAAGGCCCAGGCGGAGGAGGGGCTTGCCGCGTTTATCGGCTTTCTTGCGCTGCTGTCGACGGCTGTGGGCTTTCTCAATCTCTTGCCCATTCCTATGCTAGATGGGGGCCATCTGATGTTTTACGGCTATGAGGCGGTGATGCGCAAAAAGCCGAGTGACAGGGTGATGCAGGTCTTGATGAGCATGGGGATTGCGCTTGTTTTGAGTGTCATGGTCTTTGCGCTCTGGAACGATATTTTCTGCTGATCCGCCGGCAGGCGGGGCGCTGCCTTAATATTGCCACAATTGCGCCGCGCTCGCGGCACAAAGCTCTGCCACAGTTGTGCTGTAAGAGTGGAGTTTTTCTATGGATACGATTGCAAAGAGTTATCGCGGGCTGCATCTGCTTTGGGATTTGAACTGGGATCGTATTCTTTATCTGGCGACCATCACGGTTGCGCTTTTTGCCGGCGCGTGGCTCGGCAGCGTGCTCTTGTGAGGCTGTTTCTGGCTTGATATCCGATTATACCCGCTGTGCGCCCCGTGTTGGGGCGCTTCTCGTTTTGACATCAATTGCCAATGCGATTAGTCAGTCTGGATAGGGGTGTCTGACTGGAAATGAGAATATGACAAGCAGTGTCACGAAGCGCAACGCGCGCACAGGATCAAACCACACCATTGGCAAAACGCGGGGATTACTGGCTTGCGCCATGTTTTCAATGGCTTTTGGCTGGGGTGCTGTGCCTGCGCAGGCGCAGAGTTACAGTTTCAACACGGTGGCTGTGGAAGGCAACAAGCGGATCGAGACAGACACGATCCTGACCTATGCGGGAATCGCTCGCGGGCAGAGTGTTTCTGCGGGCGAGTTGAACGAGGCATATCAGCGGATACTTGCGTCGGGGCTGTTTGAAACAGTTGTCATCGAACCCAAGGGTGGCCGGCTTGTGATTGCGGTTGAGGAGTTTCCGACCATCAACCAGATCAGTTTTGAAGGCAACCAGCGGCTCAAGGATGACGAGCTGGCGCGCTTTATCAAGCTCAGACCCCGGCTTGTTTTCAGTCCGACACAGGCCGAGCGGGACGCGGCAACCTTGACCGAGGCCTATGCCGAGAATGGCCGTTTGGCGGCCAAGATCACCCCCCAGATTATCCGCCGCAGTGACAACCGCGTTGATCTTGTGTTTGAGATTTTTGAGGGCGGAAATACAGAAGTGTCGCGGATCGGCTTTGTCGGCAATCAGGTCTTCTCGGACCGCCGTTTGCGCCGTGTTTTGGAAAGCAAGCAGGCCGGGCTGCTGCGCGCCTTCATTCGCAAGGACACTTTTGTTGAAGACCGGCTCCAGTTTGACCAGCAGGTTTTGCGCGATTTCTATTTGTCGCGCGGCTATGTCGATTTTCGCACAACCTCTGTGAATGCCGAGCTGGCGCGCGAGCGCGACGGGTATTTTCTGACCTTTACAGTGGAAGAGGGGCAGCAATTTGCCTTTGGCGAGATCACAACCGTGAGCGAGCTTGCCGAGGTGGATGGCGAGACCTATCAGGAGACGGTCAAGCTGCGCTCGGGCGATGTCTTTTCTCCGGCCTCTGTGGAAAACGCGATTGCGCGCATGGAGCGCTTGGCGATCCGCAATGGTCAGCCTTTCTTGAGGGTTGAGCCGCGGATCACACGCAATGACCGCGATTTGACGCTGGATATCGAATTTGTTCTGGGGCGTGGCGATCGTATTTTTGTGGAACGGATCGACATCGAGGGCAATGCAACCACGCTTGACCGCGTTGTGCGGCGCCAGTTCCGTGTGGCGGAAGGCGACCCGTTCAACCCGCGCGAAATCCGCGAAAGCGCGGAGCGGATCCGCGCGCTTGGCTTCTTTGGGGATGCGCAGGTCAACGCGCGCGAAGGCTCAACGCCCAACAGCGTGATTGTGGACGTGGATGTGCAGGAAAAGCCCACCGGCTCGCTGAACTTTGGCGGCACCTATTCGACAGACAACGGCTTTGGCCTTGTGGCGCAATACACCGAGACCAACTTTCTGGGCCGTGGCCAGACGGTGCGCTTTCGCGCCTCGGGGGCGACGGACAACACAAACTACGGGCTATACTTTGAGGAGCCTGCCTTCCTTGGCCGTGATGTGAGGTTTTATTTTGATGTCGGGATCGTGGAGACCACGAGTTCGAATGCCAATTACAACACGAGCAAAGGCAACTTTGCGACGGGTCTTGCCTTTCCGCTTGGGGAGCGCGCGCGGCTTGGTGTGAACTACAAGTTTAACGCAACCAAAATGTCTGTGACCAACACGACTGTTTTGTCCGGCCCTGCGCCGATTGTCTGCACCAATACCTCCTTGTGTTTGGGGGACGTTCTGTCCGCCGAGATCGCTCAGGAGCGGCGCACGCAAAGCTCTGTCGGATACAGCTATGAGTGGGATTCACGCAAGACCTCTCTGGATGATGACGAGGGCTTGCGCTTTGTCATCAGTCAGGATTTTGGCGGTTTGGGGGGCGATGACAGCTTTGTTAAGACCAAGGCCAAAATGGTGGCCCAGACCCGTGTTTTCAGCGAGGAAATCACCCTGCGGGCGACTGTGGCGGGCGGGGCGGTAAGCTTCTCCGGCGCGGGCAGCCGCGCGACCGACCGCTGGCTGTTTGACGAGGATATCATCCGTGGGTTTGCGGCGGACGGGATCGGCCCACGGGATTATAACGCGGGCGCCAATATGGATGATGCTTTGGGCGGCAATTATTTTGCGTCGGCCAAGTTCGAGGCGCTGTTCCCGCTCGGCCTGCCGGAGGAATACGGGATTTCGGGCGGTGTGTTTTATGACATCGGCAACGTCTGGGGGCTGGATGCTGTGGGCAGCAACACGCTTTATGAAAGCGGGTCGTTCCGCCATGTGGCGGGTGTTTCGATCTTTTGGGTGACACCGATTGGTCCGATGCGTCTGAACTGGAGCAAGGCTTTGGAAAAAGAAGTGCATGACATCGACCAGAGCTTTGAGTTTACGATTTCAACCGAGTTCTAGGATGGCCGGGCCGCTCAGATCATTTGTCTTGCCGCTTGCCCTTGGGGCGTGCCTTTGGGCGGCGGGCGCTTTGGGCCAGAGTTTAAGCGAGCCACGGGCCGAAGTTGTGATTGTCGATCCCAACAGGCTGTTTGCCGAGACCCTGTTTGGCCAGCATATTTCGGAGGCATTGGAGGCCGAAGCCGCCGAGCTATCGGCCAACAACCGCCGTTTGGAAGACGAGCTGCGCGCCGAAGAAAAAGAGCTGACCGAAAAGCGCCCGACCATGACGGCGATTGATTTTCGCGATGCGGCGGAGGCCTTTGACAAGAAGGTTCAGGCCATTCGCCGCGAGCGTCAGGACCGCGCCCGCGCGCTGGAAGACAGGCGCACCACGGCGGAGCAACGGTTTTTGGCCACGGCGCAGGGGGTTCTTGTCGATCTGATGAACGAACGCGGCGCGAGCATTCTTCTGGATATGCGCTCGATTATTTTGCGGGATGCGGCGATTGATATTACCAATGATGCGGTGCGCAAGATTGACGAGGCGATCGGGCGCGGCGAGACGCTGGGCACGGTCGGGGCCGAGACCAAAGAGGAATAATGCATCTTGGGGCTGCGCCGCTTGTTTCGCTGGGGCGCTCTTGCTACTGAGAGAGCAGATTGACTGGAAGGAAAACCAATGACAACCGAGGTTCTGCGCGCCGATATCGGCCTTATCCAGCGGATTATTCCGCATCGCTATCCGTTTTTGTTGGTCGACCGGGTGGAGGACATCATCGGAACAGAATCGGCCCGCGGCATCAAGAATGTGAGCATGAACGAGCCGCATTTTCAGGGCCATTTTCCGGGCAAGCCGATTATGCCGGGTGTGACGATTGTCGAGGCGATGGCGCAGACGGCGGCTGTGATGGTGGGCGTTGCGCTTGATATGGCCGATAAGGAACTGCTGGTTTATTTTATGGCGATCGAGAAGTGCAAATTCCGCCGCATGGTTGTTCCCGGAGATGTGCTTGAGATGCAGCTCACCACATTGCGCGGCAAACCCGGTGCCAAGGTCTGGCGCTTTGGCGGGGTTGCCACGGTTGAGGGCGAGATGGCCTGTGAAGTCGAATTCACCGCGATGATGGATTTGCCGAAGGTGGCCGCAGAGTGAGCCGCGATATCCACCCAAGCGCCATTGTTGAAGAGGGCGCGCAGATCGGCGAAGGCTGTAGCATTGGCCCGTTTTCCCTGATCGGGGCAGATGTGGTGCTGGGGGCGAATGTGCAGATCAAGAGCCATGTTGTCGTGACAGGGCAGACCGAGATTGGCGAGGGCACGGTTGTGTTTCCCTTTTCGGTGATTGGGGAGGTGCCGCAAGACCTGAAGTTCAAGGGCGAGAAGACCGCGCTGAAAATCGGCGCGCGCAACCGTATTCGCGAGCACGTCACCATCAACTCCGGCACAGAGGGCGGCGGCGGGCTGACGCGGATTGGCGACGACGGGCTGTTTATGGCCGGCTGTCATATTGCCCATGATGCACAGGTCGGGAACCGTGTGATTGTGGTCAATTCTTCGGCTGTGGCGGGGCATTGTGTGATTGAGGATGATGTGATCATCGGTGGGCTGTGCGGCATTCATCAATGGGTGCGCATTGGTCAGGGCGCTATTATCGGCGCTTTGAGCATGGTGACCAATGATGTGATCCCGCATGGTCTTGTGCAGGGGCCGCGCGGCGAGCTGGACGGGCTGAACCTTGTCGGGCTGAAGCGGCGCGGCGTGGCGCGGGCCGATATTACGGCGCTGCGGGCGGCCTTTCAGATGCTTGCGCAGGGCGAGGGCACCTTTCAGGAGCGCGCGCGGCGTTTGGGCGAGGACAGCGAAAGCGACTATGTGCAACAGATCGTTGGTTTTGTGACTGGCGCAAGCGACCGTTCTTTCCTCACTCCGGGGCATTGATGTGCTGGCGCTGATCGCAGGGCGCGGGGCTTTGCCCAAGGCGATTGCGGATGCGCAAGCCACGCCGCCTTTGATCTGCGCTGTGGAGGGCTTTGCGCCGCAAGAGCTGTCTGTTGATCTTGAGTTCAGGCTGGAGACCTTGGGCAGCTTTTTGAGCGCCCTGCGCGCTCGCGGTGTGAGCGAGGTGTGCTTTTGTGGCGCGATTGCGCGGCCACGGCTGCGCCTGAGCCGGCTTGATCTGAAGACTTGGCCGCTGGTGCCGCTGTTTCTGCGGGCACTGCGGCTCGGGGATGACGGGGCCTTGCGCGCTGTGATGGCGCTGTTTGAGGCCAGAGGCTTTGAGGTGCGCGGGGCGCATGAGCTTTTGGCGGGGCTGACGATGGCGGCGGGTGTTGTAACGCAAGCCCGGCCCCAAGAGCGGCACGAGAGCCTGCCAGCGCTCGGGCGGGCCGTTTTGCAACAGATGGGGCAGGCCGATCTGGGGCAAGCCTGTGTCTTGCGCGCAAAAGATGTCTTGGCCCAAGAGGACGCCACAGGCACAGACGCGATGTTGGCACGGGTCTTGGCGAAGGGGCAGGGACAGGGGGCCGTGCTTTATAAGGCGCCCAAGCCGGATCAGGACAGGCGGGCCGATCTGCCAACCATTGGACCGGCCACCGCGGCAGCGGTGGCGGAAGCCGGCTTTGACGGGATCATCCTTGAGGCGGGTGGCGTGATTGTGCTGGATCAGCGCCAAGTGATCGAGCGGCTTGATGCGGCGGGGATGTTTTTATGGCTGGTGTGAGGCGCGTTTTTGTCGTGGCGGGAGAAGCCTCGGGCGACAAGCTTGGACAGGCTGTGATGCGCGGGCTGAAACGTTTGCAACCTGACATTGAATTTGCCGGTGTCGGCGGGCCTTTGATGGCCTCCGAGGGGCTTGTCTCGATCTTTCCCATGACGGAGCTGAGTGTGATGGGGCTGGCGGAAGTCTTGCCCAAATATCGCGCTCTTTTGCGGCGCAAGGCCGAGACTGTCGCGGCGGCGCTTGCCTTTGAGCCTGATGTCTTGTTGACGATCGACAGCCCCGACTTTTGCAAGCGCGTGGCCAAAGAGGTGCGCGCACAGAACGGCGCGATCAGAACGGTGCATTATGTTGCGCCCTCGGTTTGGGCATGGCGGCCACACCGCGCGGCACAGCTTGCGGCGTTTACCGATAAGGTTCTGACTTTGCTGCCGTTTGAGCCCGAGCTTATGCAGGCGGCGGGTATGGAGGCGGAATGTGTCGGCCATCCTGTGGTGGCGGAGCCTGAGGCGAGCGGGCAGCAGATCAGCGCCTTTCGCGCGCGCCACGGGCTTGGGGATGCGCCGCTGCTATTGCTGTTGCCCGGGTCGCGCATGGGCGAGGTGAAGCGGCTGTCGGCCCGGTTTGGCGCGGCGGCTGAGGATGTTTTGGCCAAGCACGCCGGGATGCGCGCTGTTGTGGTTGTGGCGGACGGGGTGCGCGCATTTATGGCCGAGTCGCGCGATCTGTTTCCGCCTCAGACGGTTTTTGTGACGCCGCAGGACGCCACTGAAAAGCGCGCGGCCTTTGCGGCGGCTGATGTGGCGCTGGCGGCGTCGGGCACGGTTTCGCTTGAGCTTGCGGCGGCCAGAACGCCGATGGTCATCGGCTATGATATGGCGTGGCTGAGCCGGGTGATTATGGCGCGGATGCTATTGATTGATACGGTGACGCTGGTGAATCTGGTGAGCGAAACGCGCGCTGTGCCCGAGCGGATCGGCAAGGCCTGCACCGCTGAGGCGCTGTCACAGGCTGTGCTGGCGGTTCTGGCGGCGCCTCAGGCGCAGGCCGAGGCGATGCGGCTGACCATGGAGCGGCTGGGCCGTGGCGGCGAAGATCCGGGCATGCGCGCGGCCAAAGCGCTGCTGCGTTAGAGGCTGATATACTCGACCGTGTCACCGGGCGCGCGCGCGCCGTCATGGGGCGGGCGGATCAGGAGCGCATTGGCGGCGGCCAGAACAGACAGCAGAGCCGAATCCTGACGTGTTTCGGCGCTTATCTGGCCTTGGGTCACTGTGGCGCGCATATAGTGCTCGCGTGGGCCATTGGCGGGCAGGGGCGCTGAGAGGGTCGCTGTCAGGCGCTCGGCGGGCGCTGCGGTCAGCCCGCTCATCACGCGCAGCACAGGCAGCAGGAAAACATGGCCGCAGACCAGAGCGGAGACCGGATTTCCGGGCAGGCCGATCATCAGCGCCGCACCCATCTGGCCGGCCATGAGCGGCTTTCCGGGGCGCATGGCGACTTTGTAAAAGCTCTGCTGAAGCCCGAGGCCGGCGGCAACATCGGCGACGATATCATGATCGCCCACAGAGGCACCGCCGATTGTGACGATCAGGTCGGCACCGTCACAGAGCGCAAAGACGGTTTCAAGGCTGGCGCGGTTGTCACGCGCGATCGGCAGGATGCGCGCTTCGGCGCCATGGGCCTCGAGCAGGGCTTTGAGACCATAGGTGTTGGAGGCGATGATCTGGCCCTCGGCGGGGGGTTCGCCGGGCTGAACCAGCTCGTCGCCTGTCGAGACAAGCGCCACCACGGGGCGTTTGAACACGCAAAGCTCGGGATGATTCATCGAGGCGGCGAGGGCGATATCGGAGGGCGTGAGGCGGCGCGGGGCGCTCATCTCGTCACCAAGCCCAAAATCCTGACCTGCGGGGCGGATGTTTGACTTTGTGGTGTCTTCGGTCAGAAGCGTGATCAGCTTGCCGCGCCGCTCGACCTCTTCCTGAATGACAACGCAATCGGCCCCTTCGGGCACCGGCGCGCCGGTGAAGATGCGCACGGCCTGACCAGCGCCAACACGGCCCTCAAAGCCATGACCTGCGGCGGACTCGCCGATCACAACAAATTGGGCGTGCAGATCGGCTTCAACCGAATTGAGCGCGTAACCGTCCATGGAGGAGGCGGCAAAGGGCGGCTGTGTGAGCTTGGCCGCGATCGGCGCGGCCAGAACGCGGCCTGCCGCTTCGGTCAACGGGCAAAGCTCGGTTGTGACGGGGCGGGCGAGCGCGAAAAGCTGATCCAGAGCGTCTTGAACTGAAATCATTTTGCTTCGTAACGTCCTGATTTGCCACCGTCTTTCAGCACAACGCGGGTCGCGCCGATCTCCATCGCCTTGTCGACGGCCTTGGCCATATCATAGACCGTCAGCGCCGCGACAGAGACGGCTGTGAGCGCTTCCATCTCGACACCTGTCTGGCCTGTGGTTTTGACTGTGGCGGTAATCTGCACGCCCGGAAGGCTGTCGTCCGGCTCAAGGGTCAGCGCGACTTTTGTGATGGGCAAGGGGTGACACAGGGGGATGAGGCGGGAGGTTTCTTTGGCGCCCATGATGCCGGCAAGCTGGGCCACGGCGAGCACATCGCCTTTTTTGGCGCGGTTCTCTTTGATCATGGCGAGGGTCTCGGGGGCCATGCGGATATGGCCCTTGGCGGTGGCAACACGTGCGCTCACGGGCTTGTCGGAGACATCAACCATATGGGCGTTGCCGGTGGCGTCAAAATGGGTCAGCTCCGACATCAGGCACCTGCCGCGCTGAAAGGGTTGGCAAGCAGGCTGCGTGTGGCGGCTTCGACATCGTCTTGACGCATCAGGCTTTCGCCGATCAGGAAGCTGCGCGCGCCGTAGCGGGCCATATCGGCAAGATCTTCCGGGGTCGAGAGGCCGCTCTCGCAGACAATCATGCGCTCGGCCGGAACCCGTCTGGACAGGCTGCGTGTGACATCAAGAGAGGTCTCGAAGGTATTGAGATTGCGATTGTTTATTCCGATCATGCGCGACTTTAGGGCGCTTGCGCGCTCAAGCTCGTGAGCGTCATGCACCTCAAGCAGCGCATCCATGCCCCAGTGGCTGGCAGCGTCTTCCAGCTCGCTGGCTTGGGCGTCAGACACAGAGGCCATAATGATCAGAATGCAATCGGCGCCCAAGGCACGGGCTTCGGCGACCTGATAGGTGTCATACATGAAGTCTTTGCGCAGCGCGGGCAGCTGACAGGCGTCACGGGCCGCCGTGAGATACCTTTTGTCGCCCTGAAAGCTCGGAGTATCAGTGAGCACCGAGAGGCAGCTCGCTCCGCCCGCCTCATAGGCGCGGGCGAGGGCAGCCGGGTCAAAGTCGGCGCGGATCAGGCCCTTGGAGGGGCTGGCTTTTTTGATTTCGGCGATGAGGCCATAGCCTGTTTTGCCGGCTTCAAAGAGAGCGTCGGCAAAGGGGCGCACGGGGGCGGCGGCCTGTGCCTCGGCCTCAACAGCCTCCAGAGGCCGCGCACGTTTGTCTGCGGCGATTTCTTCAAGCTTGTAGGCTTTGATCTTGTCCAGAATTGTCGCGCTCATGTGGCCTCCGTTGTCAATTTGGCCAGGGCGGCGACTTTTTCGGCCGCTCTGCCGCTGTCGATGCTGTCGCGCGCCATGGCGACGCCTGTTGTGAGTGTATCAGCTTTGCCCGCAACGTGAAGTGCGGCGGCGGCATTCAGCAAGACGGCGTCGCGGTAGGCTGATGCTTCGCCCGCAAGCAGCGCGCGAAAGGCGGTCGCGTTCTCTGCGGGGGTGCCGCCGATGATATCCTCAAAGGGGTGCACGGGCAGCCCGGCCTCTTCGGGGTGCAGCTCTTGCTCGGTGATGGTGCCATCTTCGTTAAGGGCGGCGACCCAGGACACGCCTGTGATGGTAAGCTCGTCGGTTCCGTCAGAGCCGTGCACAAGCCAGGCACGCTCGCTTCCGAGCTGCCCGAGGGTTTCAGCCATGGGGCGAATGAGGTCGCGGCTGAAAGCGCCTGTGAGCTGGCGTTTGACGCCGGCGGGGTTTGTGAGCGGCCCCAGAATATTGAAGATCGTGCGGGTGCCAAGCTCGGCGCGGGCGGGGCCGACATGGGCCATGGCCGGATGATGCATGGGGGCCATCATGAAGCAGATGCCACAGCTTTGCAGGGCTTTTTCGACACGATCGGCCCCGATCATCACGTTGATGCCGAGTTCGCCCAGCGCATCGGCGGCGCCTGATTTGGAGCTGAGGTTGCGGTTGCCGTGTTTGGCGACAGGCACGCCCGCGCCCGCAACAACAAAGGCTGTGGCGGTTGAGATATTGAGGGGGCCCCTGCCGGCACCGCCCGCGCCCGCAACAACAAGGGCTGGGGCGGTTAAGATATTGGGGGTCCCCTTGCCTTCCCCGCCGGTGCCGACGATATCCATGGCGCCGTCGGGGGCTTTGACGGCATGGCATTTGGAGCGCATGACGGCGGCGGCGGCGGCGAATTCTTCGACGGTTTCGCCACGGGTGCGCAGCGCCATGAGAAAGCCGCCGATCTGGGCCGGGGTGGCCTCGCCATTGAACAGCTCGGTGAAGGCTGTTTCGGCCTCGGAGCGGCTGAGAGGACGTTCAGCGGCGGCCTCGATCAGGGGTTTCAGGACGTGGCTCATGCCGGCTCCTTTGCCATATCAAGGAATGTTTTCAACATCTTGTGCCCATGTTCGGAGCGGATCGATTCGGGGTGAAACTGGACGCCATGCACAGGCAGCGTGCGGTGAGCGAGACCCATGATGGTTCCGTCGGCCAGCGCGGCTGTCACTTCAAGGCAGTCGGGCAGGCTGTCGCGCTCTACCACAAGCGAGTGATAGCGCGTGGCTTCAAAGGGCGAGGGCAGGCCCGCAAAGACGCTTTTGCCCTGATGGTGGATGGTGCCCATTTTGCCATGCACGATTTCATGGCAGCGCACGACCTTGCCGCCAAATGCCTCGCCGATGGTCTGATGGCCCAAACAGACCCCCATGAGCGGAATGCGGGCCTCGGCGGCGGCGCGCGTCAGCTCAAGGCAAATTCCGGCTTGGGCGGGGTCTTTTGGCCCCGGAGACACAAGGATCGCGGAGGGAGCAAGGGCCAGAGCCTCGGCCACAGTGAGTGCGTCATTGCGCGCCACACGCACATCTGCGCCCAATTCGCCGCAATAATGCACCAGATTATAGGTAAAACTGTCGTAATTATCTATCAGTAGCAGCATCTTGTCATTCGCAGTTAGGAAAGGGCTGGAGGCTCACCCTAAGGTCGCGGTATAAATGGTCAGGGTTAGAGCGGAGCGTCAAGGGGCAGAGGCCCGATGAGGCAGATAAATCAGAGGTGAGTTGAGTGGCACGCGGATTTCTCAGGGGTGTGATGGTGGGAACAGTGGTGGTTTCTGCGGGTGTGGGTGTGCTTTCGGTGGCGACGGATTTGCCTGTTGGAGAGGCACCCGAGACATTGGCCGTCGCGCCGGATGCAACTGAGGGAGCCACGGCGCGGCCAGCGGCTTTGCCTGCGCTTCCCGCCGCCGACAGTGCGCCGGCGACCCCCGCTGCGAACGCGGATGCGACAGGCGAAGCGCGCGCGACATCTGTGCCGGATGCGGACAGTCTGAGCCTGACGGACACCCAAGCCGCGCGCAAGCCTGACGCCGCTGTGCCCCCGACAGCCGCCTTGAGCGCGCCGCAGGCGGGCGCCGGCCCTGTGATCCGCACGGCACCGGACTCGCCGCTTGTGCCGCCTGCGCGATTGGGCGCGCCAGTGGCGCCGTCTGGCGAGAGCGATCTAACAGTATCAACCGCCCCTCCCACGCCGCAGCCTGAAGCTCTGCCGGATGCTTTGCCTGAGGAGGAGCGTGAGGAGATCATCCTGACGATCCCGAGCTTGCCAGAGGATGAGGGCGTTGGGCGCGCGGGCCTGCCCGCGGCTGACGGCGCAGAGGCGGGAGAGGGCGCGCGGGTGAGCATTGGCACGCCGGCCCGCACTCTGGGCGCAGGCTCAAGCAGCCGTTTGCCCCGTCTGGGCGATAGTGAGGCAGAGGCCACAGGTGAGGCCACAGGTGAGGGGACTGGCGCGGCAACTGGTGAGGGCACGGCACAAGGCGCTGACGGGGCGCAGGCGCGGGTCGACATCAGCGAGCTGCCGCCTGTGGAGCGCTATGCGGCGCCCTATGTTGCGAGCGAGGGTGTGCCTCAGATGGCGATTGTGCTGATTGATGACGGCACAAGCGAGATTGGTGTTGAGGCGCTGAGCACCTTTCCGTATCCGCTGAGTTTTGCACTGGATACCTCCTGGAGCGGTGCTGCGGCGGCGATGGAGGTTTACCGCAAGGCGGGCTTTGAAGTGCTTGCCATGGTGAGCCTGCCCCGCGGGGCGCGGGCGTCGGATGTGGAGGTGTCTTTGCCGGTGCTGCTTGAGAGGCTGCCTGAGGCGGTGGCGATTATGGAAACGCCCGATGCGGCTTTGCAAGGCAACCGCGAGGTGATTGCGCAGGTGAACGCCTATCTGGCCGACAGCGGCCATGGGATGCTTCTGTTTCCCAAGGGGCTGAACACCGCGCAGAAAGTCGCGGCGAAAGATGGCGTGCCCTCGGCCACTGTCTTTCGCGACTTTGACAGCAACGGGCAGACTGCCAGCACCATTAAGCGGTTTTTGAACCATGCGGCCTTGAAAGCCGATGCAGAGGGCGGTGTTGTGATGGTGGGGCGGCTGCGCCCGGATACGATCAGCGCGCTGCTGCTCTGGGGCTTGCAGGAGCGGGGCGAGCGGCTTGAGCTTGCGCCGGTGAGTGTTTTGCTGAAAACACAGTGAGGCGGGCACGATGTGGGCGTAGGGCAGACAGTGTGGCGGACAGTGAGGCAGATAGTGAGGCGGGCAGTGAGGCAGACAGTGTGGCCGGAGCGGGTCTGTCCTAGACCTCCTGCGCGGTCCAGTCGCCCGGAGCGAGGCCCTTGAGGCTATAGGGTCCGATGCTTTGGCGGATGAGCCTTAAGGTCGGGTGGCCGACATGGGCCGTCATGCGGCGGACCTGACGGTTGCGGCCCTCCTTGAGGGTCAGCTCGATCCAGCTGTCTGCAATGGCTTTGCGAACGCGGATCGGCGGGGTGCGCGGCCAGAGCCAGAGCGGCTCTGCCACGCGGCGGGCGCGGGCGGGCTTTGTGGGGCCGTCTTTGAGCACAACACCTTGGGCCAGCGCCTCAATCGCGGCGTCATCGGGGACGCCTTCGACCTGAAC
>JAHBAN010000029.1 GCA_018500075.1 Flavobacteriia bacterium
GGGCCAGCCCCCGCACGCAGGATTAGGCGGGGGCCAGCCCCCGCACCCCCGGGATATTTTTAGAAAGAGGGAGGGGGGCGCGGGTTTTTGGGCGGGGGTGGCACAAAAAAACCGCGCCAAGCCGGAGCATGACGCGGTTTTGAGAGCGTTTGGGCCGCTTAAGCGCGGTTCATGCGGTTTTCGATCAGCTCTTCGACCACGGCGGGTTCGGCCAGTGTCGAGATGTCGCCCAGAGCGCCATAATCGTTTTCGGCGATCTTGCGCAGGATGCGGCGCATGATTTTGCCCGACCGGGTCTTGGGCAGGCCCGGCGCCCATTGGATGAGATCGGGGGAGGCAATCGGGCCGATTTCCTGACGCACCCAGTTGCGCAGCTCTTTGCGCAGCTCTTCGGTCGGCTCGGCATCATTCATCAGGGTGACATAGCAATAGATGCCTTGCCCCTTGATCTCGTGCGGGTAGCCGACCACGGCGGCTTCGGCCACGGCGGCGTGAGCGACGAGCGCGCTTTCGACTTCGGCTGTGCCCATGCGGTGGCCGGAGACATTGATCACGTCATCGACGCGGCCTGTGATCCAGAAATCGCCGTCCTCGTCGCGTTTGCAGCCGTCGCCTGCGAAGTAATAGCCTTTGTAGTCGGAGAAATAGGTTTTCTCAAAGCGCTCGTGATCGCCCCAGACGGTGCGCATCTGGCCGGGCCAGCTGTCTTTCATGCAGAGCACGCCTTCAACGGGGTAGGTGTGAATTTCCTCTCCCGAGGTTGGCTCGAGCACAACCGGCTGCACGCCGAAGAACGGCTTCATGGCCGCACCCGGCTTGGTGGCATGGGCGCCGGGCAGCGGGGTCATCATATGGCCGCCGGTTTCGGTCTGCCACCATGTATCCACAATCGGGCAGCGGCCGCCGCCGACCACGTCGTTATACCAGTTCCAGGCTTCGGGGTTGATCGGCTCGCCGACTGTGCCGAGCACTTTCAGGCTGCTGAGGTCACATTTTTCAACGAATTCATTGCCTTGGCCCATGAGTGCGCGCAGCGCTGTGGGGGCGGTGTAGAACTGGTTCACTTTATGCTTTTCGCAGACCTGCCAGAAGCGGGAGGCGTCCGGGTAGGTCGGCGTGCCTTCAAACATCAGGGTTGTCGCGCCGTTGGCGAGCGGGCCATAGACGATATAGCTGTGGCCTGTGACCCAGCCGACATCGGCGGTGCACCAGTAGATGTCGCCATCGTGGTAATCAAAGGTGATTTCCTGTGTCATGGAGGCCCAGACGAGATAGCCGCCGGAGCAGTGCACAACGCCTTTGGGCTGGCCTGTGGAGCCTGAGGTGTAGAGAATGAAGAGCGGGTCTTCGGCGTTCATTTCCTCGGGCGGGCAATCGGCTGAGACTTTGGCGATTTCCTCGTGATACCAGAAATCAAGCCCGTCGCGCCAGGCGACCTGATCGCCTGTGCGTTTGACCACAAGGCATTTGACATCGTCCACATCATGCAAAAGCGCCTGGTTGACGTTGTCTTTGAGCTTGGTTTTGCGGCCGCCGCGCGGGGCGTGGTCGGCTGTGATGACGACTTTGGCGTCGCAGCCGTTGACGCGTGCGCCGAGGGCATCGGGGGAGAAGCCGGCAAAGACGATCGAGTGGATCGCGCCGATGCGTGCACAGGCGAGCATGGCATAGGCGGCCTCGGGGATCATCGGCATATAGATGATGACGCGGTCGCCTTTTGTGACACCCATGTTCTTGAGAACATTGGCCATTTTGCCGACATGGCCGTGCAGATCCTTGTAGGTGATATGCTGGGCCGGCTCGGCGGGATCGTCTGGCTCAAAGATGATGGCGGTTTGATCGCCCCGGGTGGCGAGATGACGGTCCACGCAGTTGGCGGCGACATTGAGCGTTCCGTCTTCGAACCATTTGATATCGATCTTGCCGGGTTCAAAGGAGGTGTTTTTCACTTTGGTGAAGGGTTTGATCCAGTCCAAACGCTTGCCGTGCTCGGCCCAGAAGGCCTCGGGGCTGGTCACCGATGCGGCATACATTTCGTCATATTTTGCGGCATCGACATGAGCATTTGCGGTCATGGACGCGGAGGGGGCATAAGTTTTGGACATAGCGGTTTCCCATTTGTCTTTGTGGTGTGAAGGCTATTGAGGCCCCGCCCGGTGCGGTTTGCAGTCGGACGGGGCAGGGAGAGCCGTTAGATGGCGAGATACTCGGCGCGCAGCTCGGCGTTTTCGAGCACTTCGGCAGCGGAGCCGTCAAAGACGATACCGCCGGTATCGAGGATCACGGCGCGATCGGCGAGTTCAAGCGCGCGCACGGCGTTTTGCTCAACCAGAATGGTTGTGATGCCTTGCTCCTTGATGATGCGCAGGGTCTTTTCGATTTCGTCCACGATGACGGGCGCGAGGCCCTCATATGGCTCATCAAGCAAAAGCACCTTGATGTCGCGTGCCAGAGCGCGGGCGACGGCCAGCATCTGTTGTTCACCGCCCGAGAGGGTCACGCCCTCTTGCTTGCGGCGCTCTTTGAGGCGTGGGAACAGCTCATAGAGGCGGTCGAGCGACCAGCCGATCGGCGGCGCGATCTGGGCGAGCTGCAAGTTTTCCTCAACCGTGAGGCCGGGGATGATGCAGCGGTCTTCCGGCACAAGGCCGATACCGGCCTGGGCCGCCTGATAGCTTGTCATCGTGTGAAGCGGCTGGTGATCGAGCCAGATTTCACCATGGGTGACTTGCGGGGCGTCCATGCGCGCGATCGAGCGCAGGGTCGAGGTTTTGCCAGCGCCGTTGCGTCCGAGGAGGGCGAGAATTTCGCCTTCGTGGACGTTGAAGCTGATGTTTTGCACAATATAGCTTTCGCCATAGTAGCTTTCCATGCCCCAGACCGAGAGATAGGCCGGAGCGGTTTCGGCATAGTTTTTGCCTTTGGAGAAGTCTGGTTTGACGTTCATCTGAAGTCTCCCTTATGCCGCTTCGCCGAGATACGCTTCGCGCACTTTCGGGTGGCCTTTGATGTTTTCCGGGTGGTCTTCGACAAGCGGTGTGCCTTGTGCCAGAACGGTGATCCGGTCTGCCAGCGAGAAGACCACGTGCATATCATGTTCGATGATCGCGATGGTGATATCACGCTCTTCCTTGATCTGCTTGAGGAGGTCGATTGTGTTGTTTGTGTCGGCGCGGGCCATGCCGGCTGTTGGCTCGTCGAGCAAGAGCAGGCGTGGTTCCTGGCTGAGACACATCGCGATTTCGAGGCGGCGTTTGTCGCCCCGTGACATGGAAGACGCCTGCATCCCGCGTTTTTCGGCGAGGCCCATATCTTCGAGCATGGCTTCGGATTTCTCCAGAATGTCCTTTTCGCTCATCATATCGGCATAGGCGTGCATCCGGAAGGCGCCGTCGCGTTTGGCGAGAACCGGGATCATCATGTTTTCCAGAACCGAAAGGTCGGAAAAGATTTCCGGGGTCTGGAACACCCGCGAGATACCCATCTGGTTGATCTCATAGGGGGTGCGGCCCAGCACGGACTGGCCATCAAACATCACCGAGCCTGTGTCGGGGATGAGCTTGCCAACGAAGCAGTTGAGCAGGGTGGATTTGCCCGCGCCGTTGGGGCCGATGATGGCGTGGCAGGTGTTCTCTGCCACGCTCAGGTTCACTTCGTTCAAGGCTTGCAGACCACCGAAGCGCTTGCCGACGTTCTTGACTTCAAGAATTCCCATTGGAGCTTTCCTTATTCTGCAGGTGTTGATGCGGCGGTGTCTTCAGCGTCGTCTTTGCGCTTGAAGAGTTTCGCGATGCGTTGGCCGCCTTCGACAAGTCCGCCGGGCAGGAAGATCACGACCAGCATGAAGATGATGCCGAGGGTGAGGTGCCAGCCTTTGCCGATGAAGGGGTAGATCAGCGTGATGATGAAGTCTTCAAGCCCGTCGGGCAGGAAGGCAAACCATGTGTGCAGGATGTCTGAGTTGATCTTGGAGAGGATGTTCTCCATGTATTTGATCAAGCCAGCGCCGAGCACAGGGCCGATCAGCGTGCCTGCGCCGCCGAGGATTGTCATCAGGACGACTTCGCCCGAGGCGGTCCAGAACATACGTTCGGGGCCAACTTGGGTGTCCATTGCAACCATCAGGCCGCCTGCCAGACCCGCATACATACCCGAGATCACAAAGGCTGCGAGCGTGTAGGGGCGCGGGTTGAGACCTGTGTAGTTCAGGCGCTGCTGGTTTGACTTCACGGCGCGCAACATCAGGCCGAAGGGCGAGCGGAAGATGCGGATGGCGAGGTAGAAGGCCAGCAGCATGATCACGGCCGCAATATAGTAGCCTGTGTTGAAGGTGAAGAGCCAGCTGCCCACGGAGAGTTCGTAGCTTGAGCTCATATTGAGGCCAAAGAGGTTTGCGCGGGCCTGTTCGCCAGCGCCGAGGGCGCCGTCAAGGATCCGGGCATCGTCAAGTTTGAGCTGCAGACCGGTTTCGCCGCCTGTGATCGGTGTGAGCACCGAATAGGCCAGCGCATAAGACATTTGCGCGAAGGCCAGTGTCAGGATCGAAAAGTAGATGCCAGAGCGGCGCAAGCTGACGTAGCCGACGAGCAGGGCAAAGGCACCCGCAATGGCAACCGCGAGGATCATGGCCGGGATCACATTGGTTGTGAGCAGTTTCATCATCCAGATCGCAGCGTAGGAGCCGACACCGAGGAAGGCGGCGTGTCCGAAGCTGAGATAGCCGGTGAGGCCGAAGAGAATGTTGAACCCGATCGCGAAGATCCCGAAGATCACGAAGCGCTGCATGAGGTCGGGGTAGCCCGCGTTGAACTGTGCGAGGCCCGAGCCTTCGGGGAAGGGGTTGAGGATGAACGGAGCCAGCATGGTGAGGCAGGCCACGATCAACAGGAGATTATAGTCTTTTTTGGTCAGTCCGAGCATGGCTTAGTCCTCCATCACGCCTTTGCGACCCATAAGGCCACGGGGACGTGTGAGCAGAATGATGATTGCAACCAGATAGATGATGATCTGATTGAGACCGGGCAGGAATTCGAGCACTTGGGCCATTGAGGCAAAGCTTTCGAGCACGCCGAGCAGGAAGCCCGCGAGCACCGCACCGGGAAGAGAGCCCATGCCCCCGACCACAACCACAACGAAGCTGAGGACGAGAAAGTCCATGCCCATATGGTAGTTGGGCGAGTTGATGGGCGCATACATCACGCCGGCCATCCCCGCGACCGCTGCCGCGATGCCGAACATGATGGTGAAGCGTTTGTCGATGTTGATGCCCAGCAGGCCGACTGTCTCGCGGTCTGCCATACCGGCGCGCACAACCATCCCGAAGGTGGTGAACTGCAGGAAGGCAAAGACGGCGCCGATGATCACAGCGGCAAAGGCGAAATAGACCAGACGCCAGTAGGGGTAGATGATCGTGTTGGGGTCAAATCCGAGCATGGCGCCGAAATCGAAGCTGCCGGCAAAAACTGCGGGGGCAGGGGTCGGGATCGGGTTTGCACCGTAGTAGAACTTGACGATCTCTTGCAAAACGATGGCGAGGCCGAAGGTCACAAGGATCTGGTCTGCATGGGGGCGCTTGTAGAAGTGCTTGATGAGACCACGCTCCATGATCACACCGACCAGCAGCATTACAGGGATCGAGAAAAGGATCGCCAGGGGCACAGCCCAGTCGATGATCGCTTCGCCCGTGGATTGTCCGAAAATATCGTAAATATAGGGCACGTCGACTTTCAGGGGATTGCCCAGGAAGTCTGTTTTTGTTTCGTCGATGATGGTGTGGCTCCATGTGAGAAGCCGCGTCAATGTCACCGCACAGAAGGCACCGATCATGAAAAGCGCGCCGTGGGCGAAGTTTACCACACCCAGCGTGCCGAAAATGAGAGTGAGGCCCAGCGCGATCAGCGCATAGGCAGAGCCCTTGTCGAGCCCGTTCAGGATTTGCAGAACTATCGCGTCCATTGCCCTACCTCGGAATATGTTTGGAAAGCCCCCAAAAGGGGCAAAGGGTATAGGGCGAGCATATGGCCCGCCCTATGAGTGATACTGTTAGGCGCCTGCGTTGCAGGTTCCGAGCTCGCCACCCGCAAATTGGGGGTGATCGGGCGCGTAGGTCACTTGCTCAACAGGGGTGACTTCAACGATTTCGAGAAGGTCGAACTCGGATGTCGGGTTCTCTTTACCCTTCACGACGAGAACGTCTTTGAAGCACTGGTGGTCTTCGGCACGATACAGTGTCTTGCCGTTGCCCATACCGTCAAACTCAAAGCCTTCCAGAGCTTCGCCAACACCACATGGGTTGAACGTGCCGGCACGCTCACAAGCATCTGCATAAAGCAGGGCTTGAACGTAGCAGGTGTGCGCCGCCTGTGAGGGTGGGAAGCCATATTTCTCACCGAAGGACTTA
>JAHBAN010000109.1 GCA_018500075.1 Flavobacteriia bacterium
AGATGTGTATAAGAGACAGGGCTGTGATTGGTCCGCAGAGCTTTATCGGCGCCTGTGCCACGGTGGGCGAGGGCTGTTTTCTGCGCGAAGGGGTGCGGATCGGAGCGCGCACAACGCTCGGCGCGCGGGTGATTGTGCAGCCCGGCGCTGTGATCGGCGGGGACGGTTTCAGCTTTGTGACCCCCGAGCAGAGCGCTGTTGAGCGCACCCGCGCCTCGCTGGGCGATCAGGGCGAAGGCGAAAGCCAGCATTGGGAGCGGATCCACTCGCTCGGGGCGGTGCAGATCGGCGCGGACTGCGAGATCGGGGCGAACGCCTGTATCGACCGCGGCACTGTGCGCGACACCAAGATCGGCGCGCGCACCAAGCTCGATAATCTGGTCCATATCGGCCATAATGTTGTGATCGGCACCGACTGTCTGATTTGCGGGCAGGTCGGCATGGCCGGCAGCTCGACCATAGGCAACAACTGCGTGTTTGCCGGGCAGGTCGGGATCAACGATAATATTTTTGTCGGCGACAATGTGATTGCGGGCGGGGCGACCAAGATTTTCACCAATGTGCCCAAGGGCCGCGTTTTGCTGGGCTATCCGGCTGTCAAAATGGACAGCCATGTCGAAAGCTATAAGGCAATCAGACGCTTGCCACGGCTCTTTAAACAGGTGGCGGAGTTGCAAAAAGCTGTTTTCAAAAACGGTGAGACCGACTAAACGAACCCTAGGCAACTTTGGGGATGTGACATGAGCGTACAGGACAAAGTGATCCGGATCATAGCAGAGCAAGCGCTGCTTGAGCCTTCGGATGTCAGCGTGGAGAGCACGCTTGAAAGCCTCGGGATTGACAGTCTTGGCCTCGTGGAAAGTATTTTTGCCATCGAGGAAGAGTTTGATATCTCGATCCCGTTCAATGCCAATGAACCTCAGAAATCGGATTTTGACATCTCCAATGTCGCGAGCATCATAGCCGGGATCGAAGCGCTCATCGCCGGGCAGCAGGGCTAGGGCCGATGAAACGCGTTGTGATCACGGGCGCGGGCACGATCAACGCTTTGGCCCATAATGTGCCGGACACGCTCAAGGCGATGGCCGAGGGGCGCTGTGGCATCGGGGCGCTCGTGATGCCCGATGTGGAGCGGCTTGCGGTCCAGATCGGCGCGCAGGTGCAGGGCTTTGAGCCGGAGAGCCTGTTCAACCGCCAGCAGCTCTCGCTTTATGACCGTTTCACCCAGTTTACCCTGATCGCCGCACGGGAGGCTGTGGCGCAGTCCGGCCTGAGCTTTTCGGGCGAGCTGGCGGCGCGCTCCGGGGTTGTGCTGGGCAACTCGGGCGGCGGCATGACCACGCTCGACGAGAATTACCGCTCTGTTTACGAAGAGGGCAAAAACCGCGTGCATCCCTTTGTTGTGCCCAAGCTGATGAACAATGCTGCGGCAAGCCATGTCAGCATGGAGTTCAACCTCAAGGGGCCGAGCTTTACCGTGGCGAGCGCCTGTGCCAGCTCCAATCATGCCATGGCGCAGGCCTTTCAGATGGTGCATGGCGGCATCGCGCCCGTCATGGTGACAGGCGGCTCTGAGTCGATGCTGTGCTTTGGCGGGGTCAAGGCGTGGGAGGGGCTGCGGGTGATGTCCAAGGACGCGTGCCGCCCGTTCAGCGCCAACCGCAATGGCATGGTGCAGGGCGAGGGCGCGGGGATCTTTGTCTTTGAAGAATACGAGCACGCCCGCGTGCGTGGCGCCGAGATTTTGGCCGAGGTGGCCGGCTTTGCCATGAGTTCGGATGCGGCCGATATTGTCATGCCCTCCAAACAGGGTGCGGCGCGGGCCATTTCGGGCGCCTTGCGCGATGCCAAGCTCAACCGCGAGGATGTCGGCTATATCAACGCCCATGGCACCGGAACAGCCGCCAACGACAAGACAGAATGCGCCGCCGTGGCCGACGCCTTTGGCGCGCAGGCCGACAAGCTGATGATCTCCTCCACAAAGTCGATGCATGGCCATCTGATCGGCGGAACGGGGGCTGTCGAGCTTCTGGCCTGTATCATGGCGCTGCGCGACGGGATCATTGCGCCGACAATCGGCTATGAGGAGCCTGATCCGGAATGTGCGCTTGATATTGTGCCCAATGAGGCGCGCGAGGCCAAAGTGAGCGCTGTGCTGTCAAACGCCTTTGCTTTTGGCGGGCTGAACGCCGTGATCGCGCTGCGCAAACTCTGATTTTGCCGCATGAAAAAAAGCCGCCTGCGCAGGGCAAGCGGCTTTTCAGGGAAAGCTGTGGGCAACCGGCCTATTTGCCGGCGAGCGCGTCAAACCCGGCTGTGAAGCCTGACAAAGACATATCCAGCGTCACAACCTCATCCGGGGCGGGCGCGGGGCGCAACATCACTTTGGCAACGGCGCCTTTTTTCATGGCGGCGATATCTTCGGCGGTAAAGCCGACCCGCGCAAAGCAGCCGATCGGGCTACAGAAGCTATAGGGATAGCGGCGCGCCTTGCCTGTATCGACCTGAATGGTGAGCTGTGCTGACAAGAGCGTTTCCAGAGGCACGAGAATATTCGCGCCCGCCACGGCCTTGCCACCTGTGGGCAAGGGGAAGATCGTCACTTCGGCCACATTTGTGCCGTTGGTGTCCTGAAGAACCTGAAACAACTGGCAGGCTTCATTCGGGTTGTCTGTGCCTGCGGGCAGGGAGGGATCGCGCAGACATTGGACTTTCCAATCGCCTGACTCCGACTTGATATATGGCTCGGGGAGCGCCTCTTCGCCAAGGCTCAGAACCTCGGGCGCGGGCGCGGCGGATGTTTCGGATGTTTCGGTGGTCTGGGGGGTTTGTGCGGGCGTTTCATCGGCTGTGGTTTGGGCCGAGAGGCCAAGAGGGGCAGCCAGAAGCGCCAGAACGAGCGCGATGCGCGAGGGAGTCAACATAGAAGGGTCCACCTGTCATTATTATGTTGCAAAAGGGCTTACCATGCAGGGGCAGGGCTGTCAGGGCCAAAAGGGCGCGCAGTGTGGCACTATGAGCATTTTTCTGCGCATGGGCAGCGGGCGCAGACGCGCAAACCCCAAAAGAAAAAGGAGCCGCGCGGCTCCCTTTCCATAACTTTTTCTCCCCGTCGGACTTGGCCGACTTATTGTGAAACGGATGCTACGTCACATGGTCGCAGGCGTCAACAGCCCTTTGCGCCTGAGGCATAAAAATGGCCGCGCCCGCAAGCGCGGCCCAGTCTGACAGGGAGGAAGTCAACTTCGCACCAAGAGGACATGAGGTGCGAAGCGTGCTTGATCCTGAGGGCAAAACATTAAAATACTGTGAGGGAGACGTGCGCAATCCTGTGCACCGGTGTTTTTTAGGCGGGAGACGTGTTTTGACAGAGGGTATTTTTATGGGCGGGGGCGGCGTTGACTACGGCGCGGCGCAGGTCTTGGGCTTGAAATACGCAAACCGTCACGGGCTGATTGCGGGGGCAACGGGCACCGGCAAAACCGTCACCTTGCAGATCATGGCCGAAAGCTTTTCCAAGATGGGTGTGCCGGTCTTCATGGCCGATGTGAAAGGCGATCTGTCGGGGCTGGCCAAGGCGGGCAGTGCAGCGGCAAAACTGCATGGGGCCTTCATGAGCCGGGCTGAAAAAATCGGCTTTGACACCTATGCCTACGAGAGCTTTCCGGTCACATTCTGGGATTTGTTCGGCGCACAGGGCCATCCGATCCGGACCACCGTGGCGGAGATGGGACCGCTTCTGCTTTCGCGGCTCCTCGAACTGACCGAGGCGCAGGAGGGGGTCGTCAATATTGCCTTTCGCGTGGCGGACGAGGAGGGGATGCCGCTTCTGGACCTGAAGGATTTTCAGGCGCTTCTGGTCTGGGTGGGGGAGAGCAAAGACAGTTTGAGCCTGCGCTATGGCAATGTCTCTGTGGCCTCGATCGGCGCGATCCAGCGGCGTTTGCTGGTGCTTGAAAACCAGGGCGGCAGCCAGCTGTTTGGCGAACCGGCGCTGGCGCTTGAGGATATGATGGCGCTGGCGAGCGACGGGCGCGGGCGCATCAATGTGCTGGCGGCAGATAGGCTGATGTCCTCGCCACGGCTCTATTCGACCTTTCTGCTCTGGCTGTTGAGCGAGCTTTTTGAGGAGCTTCCCGAGGTTGGCAACCCTGACAAGCCCAAGCTGGTTTTCTTCTTTGACGAGGCGCATCTTCTGTTTGACGGCGCGCCCAAGGTTTTGCTGGATAAGGTCGAACAGGTGGCGCGGCTGATACGCTCCAAAGGGGTCGGGGTCTATTTCATCACCCAGAATCCCGATGATGTGCCCGAAGACATCCTTGGCCAGCTCGGCAACCGTGTGCAGCACGCGCTGCGCGCCTTTACTGCGCGCGACCAGAAGGCGCTTCGGCTGGCGGCCGAGACCTACCGCAAGAACCCGCGCTTTGACATCGAGACCGCCATTCGCGAGGTCGGCGTGGGGGAGGCTGTGACCTCGTTTTTGCAAGACAAGGGCGTGCCGGGGGTCGCCGAGCGCACGCTTATTCGCCCGCCCGCCTCACAGCTTGGGCCAATCACAGAGGCCGAGCGCGCCGATGTGATCGCCCGCTCGCCTGTGGCGGGGAAATATGAGACGGTTCTTGATCGCCCCTCGGCCTTTGAAATGCTGCGCGCGCGCGCCGACAAGGCCGCCGCGGCGCAGGCGCGCGACTTTAAGGCGGCACGGCGCTATCAGGGCGGGGGCGCGCGAGACACCTCATCGCGCAGCTCACAGGGCGACAGCTTTGGCGAAGCGCTCACCAAACAGGTGATGCGCGAGCTGAAGGGCACAACTGGCCGTCGCATCATCCGCGGGATTCTGGGCGGGCTGTTCAAAGGGCGCTAGATCACTCTGCGCTGTCGCGGGCGCGGCTTTGCTGCTCCATGCTCAGCACGCGGATCGGCACCGACATAAGAGCCACAAAGCCGGCGGCCAGAACAGCCGAGCTGGCAAAGCCGATGCCTGCAAACAGGCTGATGATGTAGCGCGACTTGAGGGGCTGAAAGAGGATCTCAAGATATCCCAGCCCCTCGGCGGCGCCAAAGCTGGCGTAAACGAGTGCCGCCTCTGTGAGGACGCCCACCAGCCCGACACCCAAGCAGAAAGTGCTGGCAAAGATCAGGCGCTCGCGCCCGTCCATGCGCGCGCGCAGCACGGCAAAGACGCTTCGGCCGAGTGTTGTGGAAAAGAACAGCGGGCTAATGGCGGCGAGCCGCATCCAGAGCGAGGGATACCACGTGACCTCACCCTGTGGCATGAAGCGCCAGAGGGCGACAAGAGCAGCGCAGCCCAGAGCGAAGAAGGCCACGCCCCTCAGGGCCGCGCGCACAAGAGGGCGCATTGCACTCATTTCTCGGGAATAAGCCCGCGCGGGCTGAATCTGAGCACGCAGAGCAGGATAATCCCCATGGTCAGCAGACGCATATGCGCCGCCGAGTCCAGCAGATGCGCCTTGAGCGCGCTGCCCTCGGCCATGCCCGACGTGACAAGCGTGAGAAAGGCGTGACCCATCGGCTCGACCTGCACCCAGAAGAACCAGATCACAAAGCCGCCGAGCACCGCACCAAGGTTGTTGCCCGAGCCGCCAACGATGACCATCAGCCAGACAAGGAAGGTAAAGCGCAAGGGCTGGTAGGAGGTCGGCGTAAGCTGGCCATCCAGCGTGGTGATCATTGCACCGGCGATGCCGCAAATGGCAGAGCCGAGAATGAAGATTTGCAAATGCCGTGCGGTTACGTCCTTGCCCATGGCCTCGGAGGCGGTTTCATTGTCGCGGATCGCGCGCATCATGCGGCCCCAGGGGCTTTTGAGCGCGGCTTGCGCCATGATGAAGAGCACAAGCAGCACAACTGCGAAGAGGCCCGCATAAAGCAGCTTGACCCAAAGGGTCGAGGCTGTGACAGGGTCAATCCCGTAGGCATTGGCCTTGGCCACAAAGGTTGCCGAGCTTTGCAAGTCGATCTCATAGGGCACGGGGCGAGGCAGGCCGATCACGTTTTTGACGCCGCGCGCCATCCAGTCCTCGTTTTTCATCACGGCAATCACGATTTCGGCAATGCCGAGCGTCGCAATCGCGAGGTAATCGGAGCGCAGCCCCAGAGCTGTCTTGCCAATGACCCAGGCCGCCGCAGCGGCAAACAGCCCGCCGATCGGCCAGGCAAGCAGAACCGGCAGGCCGAGGCCGCCGATGTTGCCGGCATTGGCGGGGTTGATTGCCTCGACAGCTTCGACACCGCCGTCAAACACCGCGCGGAAGGCAAAAAACCCGATCACCAGAACCGCCAGAATGGCCAGATTGCGCGCCCGACCCGCCGCCATGCGCCGATAGATCAGAACGGTCGAGACAATGCTCATGATCCCGAGGGCCAGCCCCGAGAGGATCCGCATCCCGCCCGCGCTCCAGGCGCCTTCGACAGGCGGCATGGAGACGAGCACCGTGGCCAGCCCGCCAAGGGCGACAAACCCCATGATCCCGACATTGAACAGCCCGGCAAAGCCCCACTGCAGGTTGACCCCGAGCGCCATAATCGCCGAGATCAGCCCCATGTTGAGAATAAACAGCGCAGAGTTCCACGACTGGAGCAGCCCTGTGCCAATGATGAGCACAGCGACAAGAGAAAAATAGATGCTGTTGCGGAGTGTATCGCTCATACCGACTGCCCCTTGAATAGACCTGTGGGTTTGAAGATGAGCACGATCAGAAGGATCACAAAGCTCACCGCGAATTTATAATCTGTCGACAAAAGCTGCACCAACCCGTCCGGCTCAAGCGGCTCGGGCAGCGCATAGACCAGCACTTTTTTCCACGCATATGTGACCGTGACTTCGGAGAAGGCAATGACAAACCCGCCCGCAATCGCGCCGAGCGGGTTGCCAAGCCCGCCCACAATCGCGGCGGCAAAGATCGGCAGCAGAAGCTGGAAATAGACAAAGGGTTTGAACGTCTTATCAAGCCCGTAAAGCACGCCGGCAACCGTGGCGAGCGTCGCCACAATCACCCAGGTCACCATGACAACCCGCTCAGGATTGATCCCGGAGAGAAGAGCGAGGTCCTCATTATCCGAATAGGCGCGCATGGATTTGCCCGTGCGGGTGCGGTTGAGAAACCAGAACAGCGCCGCCACAACGACAATGGCCGTGACCACTGTGATGCCTTGGGTGGTGCGAATGGCGAGGCCCTCGCTCAGCCCGGTCATCTCCTTGAAGCTGCGCACCGAGACGATAAAGCGCTCGCCATCTGCAAAGCGCTGATCATCGGGGCCGATGATAAAGCGGGTCAGACCATTCATCACAAACATCACCCCCATAGAGACGATGACAAGGATCACCGGCTTGGCCTTTTGGGCGCGATAAAAGCGATACACAACACGGTCGGTCAGAAGCACAAGGCCAATACAACCCAATATCCCGAAGGGCAGGGCCAGAAGCGCCGTCGGAAGCGGGCCAAAGCTGATCCCCATGCTCTGGAACCACCAGGTGAACAGCACCGTGATCATGGCGCCAAAAGCCATTGTGTCGCCATGTGCAAAATTGGAAAACCGTAGGATCCCATAAATCAGCGTGACCCCGAGCGCGCCAAGCGCCAGCTGCGCGCCATAGGCGGTCGCAGGGATCAGAACGAAGTTGGCCAGCGCCACGAATGCGTTCAAAAGGTCCATTTAGAAGGCTCCTTCACAAGTGCCAAGATACTGGATCGCGCGCGGCCCAGCGTTAAGATGTCCGCTGAGGCGCGCAGCCTCTGGCGTGATCGAGACGAGATATTCGACGCCTTTGGCGGCGGCAAAGAGTGTGATGAGCGCGGCCTCGGATTTCTTGGCCACAATGACCCAATCACCGTCCGCGGTGGAGACGCTCTGGTTCTGAAGCTGCACATCGATCAGATAGTCCGCCGCACCGCAGGCCTCTGCCTCATAACATTCGGTCTGAAAGCGGCAGACAAAGGCCTGCGCGCTGCTGGCCATACAGAGACAGCCGATCAGGAAAAGCTGGCGCATTCCTCAGCCCCCCAAAAAGCTCTGGCGCACATCCGGATTGGCCAGAAGCTCTTTCCCGCTGCCGGTATGGGCATTGGCGCCCTGCACAAGAACATAGCCTTTATCCGCAATTTCAAGAGCTTGGCGGGCGTTTTGCTCGACCATCAAGATCGGAATGCCGGTGCGCGCCACATCAATGATACGGTCAAACAGCTCATCCATCACAATCGGCGAGACCCCGGCCGTTGGCTCATCCAGCATCAAAAGCTTGGGCTTGGTCATCAGCGCGCGCCCGACAGCCACCTGCTGGCGCTGCCCGCCCGAAAGCTCGCCGGCGGCCTGAAACCGCTTGTCTTTCAGGATCGGAAACAGATCATAAATCTGGGCCATCGTGTCCGAATAATCATCGCTGCGGATGAAGGCGCCCATCTCGAGATTTTCCTCCACCGTCAGAGAGGGGAAAATATTGGAGGTCTGGGGCACAAAGCCCATGCCCTTGACAACACGGTCCTGCGGGGAGAGCGCGGTGATATCCTCGCCATCCAGCCTTACCGACCCCTCGCGCAGATCCAGCATCCCGAAGACCGCTTTCATCGCGGTGGACTTGCCCGCGCCATTCGGCCCGACAATCACAGCAATCTCGCCACGATCCACAGAAATGGTGCAGCCATGCAGAATATCAGGGCCACCCTTGGAATAGCCGCCGGTCATATTCTGACCGATCAAAAAAGGCTCAGACATCCGCGCCCCCCTTTTTCTTTCTCAAAATATCCTGGGGTTTGGGGCAAAGCCCCAAATGTGACAGCTTCATCATGCGCCCACCTTGTCTTTGTTTTTCAGCCCTGTGCCGAGATAGGCTTCGATCACCTCGGGGTTGGCTTTGATCTCTGCGAGCGTGCCCTCGGCCAGAACATGGCCCTCGGCCATACAAATCACCGGATTGCAGAGCATATCAATGAAATCCATATCATGTTCGATCACCACAAAAGTATAGCCGCGCTCTTCATTGAGGCGTTTGATGGTGTCTGAGATGGTGTAGAGCAGGGTGCGGTTCACACCGGCGCCGACCTCGTCGAGAAAGACGATTTTCGCATCCACCATCATGGTGCGGCCCAGCTCCAGAAGCTTTTTCTGACCGCCCGACACCTGACCGGCCTTGTGGTCGGCGAGATGCTCGATGGTGAGAAATTCCAGAACCTCATCCGCCTTGGCGCGCAGCGCGCGTTCCTCATCGGCAATCCGCTTGCGACCAAACCATGTGTTCCACAGCGTCTCGCCCGACTGGCCCGAGGGCACCATCATCAGGTTCTCGCGGCAGCTCATAGAGGAAAACTCATGCGCAATCTGGAAGGTGCGCAGCAACCCCTTGTGAAACAGCGCGTGCGGCGGCAGGCCGGTGATGTCTTCGCCATCCATAATCACGCGCCCGGAGGTGGGCGGCAAGACGCCGGCGATCACATTGAACAGCGTGGTTTTGCCTGCGCCATTGGGGCCGATCAACCCGGTGATCGAGCCTTTTTCAATGCTCAGTGTGGCGCCATCAACAGCATGAAAGCCGCCAAAGTGCTTATGCAGATCATGCACTTCAATCATGCAGTCATCCCCAAATTGTTCTGTCTTTATAAGAAAAACAGCCCGAAGCAAGCCTCGGGCTGTTTGACGTCATGGCAAATAGATCAGCGGTAGCCGATTGTCGAGTAGACGCCATCGGCGAATTCGATTTCCTGATAGTTGCCGGCTGACTCGCCCGCACCCACCAGCTCGACCGCGGTCGCGCCGACATAGTCGATCTCGGTGCCGGCCGCGATCAGATCAAGCGCCTTGCCCAGCTCGCCGGGGAAGATTTGCTCGCCGGGGGCGTTGGCCAGATCCATGATGTGATCTTTGTAGTCGGCCGAGGCTGTGGAGCCTGCTTTGGCCATCGCCATCATGATCAGCGCCGCCGCGTCATAGCTTTCCGGTGCAAATGCGCTTGTGCCGTCAAAGCCTGCGCCTTCGGCCATGCCCACAAAGGTGGCCGCGCCTGTGCTGTCTGTGCCGGGGTAGGCCCCAAACGAGCCGTTCAGCTCTGCGCCGAAGTTTTCGTTCAGCTTCGCGCCGACCATGCCATCGGGGAAGTAGAATGTGTCAAACGCGCCTGTGTCGAGTGCGGAGCGCACAACGCCCGAACCGCCCTGATCGACATAGCCCGCCACAACAAGCACTTCGCCACCCGCCGAGGCCAGAGCGCCGACTTCGGCAGAGTAGTCGGCTTTGCCGTCTTCATGGGCCGAAACGATTGTGACAGTGCCGCCGGCCGCTTCAAACTCGGTTTGAATCGCATCGGCCAGGCCCTTGCCGTAGTCGTTGTTTGTGTAGGTGATCGCGATTTCCTTGAAGCCACGGTCCTGCAGGATATTTGTAACGATCACGCCTTGGCGCGCATCTGAGGGCGCTGTGCGGAAGAACAGGCCGTCATCTTCGGCAGTCGAGAGGCCGGGCGATGTGGCGGAGGGTGACACCATGACAATACCGTTCGGGCGGGCGACGTTTTGCAGGATCGCCCCTGTGACGCCGGAGCAATCCGCGCCCATGATACCGGCCACGCCGTCAGATGTGACAAGGCGCTCGGCCGCCGATGTCGCCGCAGCGGCATCAATACAGGTCGAGTCACCGCGCACAGGCACAACGGCAGAGCCGCCCATGAACTTGCCGCTGTCGCTCACTTCTTTCATCGCCAGCTCGGCACCGGCGGCCATGGCAGGGGTGATGGATTCGAGCGGGCCGGTGAAGCCGAGGATGATGCCGATTTTAACATCATCTGCAAAGGCACCACCTGCCATCAGGGCAGATGCGGCTGTTGCCATAAGGAATTTTTTCATGTGTCTTCTCCCAAGTGGTGTTTTTGTTTTGACTGCCGCACAGAATAGCGCAGTGGATAAAAAAGAAAAGCGTGATTTTGGGCCTCTTGACCAAGCGTTAAGTGGCGTTTGCCGCAACTGGAGCGGCCTGTGCATCTCGCGCCAGACGCCGCCCAGCAGCCAAGCGCACAGCCGAGGCATCAGGCCAGATCACAGCCCGGCCTAGATCACCTGCACATCCAGTGGCGGAAAGCCGTTGAAACCGACGCTTGAATAGGTCGTCGTATAGGCGCCGGTGTTGCGGATCAGCACGCGATCACCCACCGCCAGAGCGAGCGGAAGCATGACAGGGCGCTTTTCATAGAGCACATCGGCGCTGTCACAGCTTGGCCCCGCGAGCACACAGGGGCCCATGGCTTGGCCGTCCTTGGCGGTTTCAAACGGGTAGCGGATCGCCTCGCCCTCGGTTTCGGCCAGACCGGAAAAGCGGCCAATGTCCAGATAGACCCAGCGCAGGCTGTCTTGCGCCGATTTTTGCGACACAAGCAGCACCTCGCAGACAATCACGCCGGCCTCGGCCACAAGCCCGCGGCCCGGCTCGGCCATCACACGGGTGGGGGCGTCAAACAGGCTGTCAATCTGGGCCATGACCGCGCCCGCATAGGCGCAGGGGGCCTCGATCGCCTCGCCGTAAAACGCCGGAAAGCCGCCGCCGATGTTGAGCAGGCTCAAGCCGTGCCCCGCCGCTTGCGCGGCCTTCCATGTTTTGGCCAGCTCGGCCAGAGGCGCGGCCCACATCTCGGCGCGGCGGGTTTGGGAGCCGACATGAAAGGAGAGGCCCACCGGCTCAAGCCCGAGCGCGCGAGCATAATCCAATAGCTCAAGCGCCATCGCGCCATCACAGCCAAACTTGCGGCTCAGCGGCCAGTCGGCCTCGCAGGACCCGACCAGCAGGCGGATATAAACCTCTGCGCGCGGCGCATGGGCGGCGATCTTGTCAAGCTCGGCTGCGCTGTCGGCTGCAAAGAGCCGCACACCCACCGCGTGGGCATAGGCGATATCGCTGGCGCGCTTGACGGTATTGCCAAAAGAAATCCGCGCAGGATCGGCACCCTGCGCAAGGCAGAGCGCGATCTCCCCGCGCGAGGCCGCATCAAAGCCCGAGCCTTCGCCAACCAGCGCCGCAATGAGCTTTGGCTCGGGATTGGCTTTGACGGCATAGTGGATTTCGGCGCGGCCAAGACCGGCTTTGAGGCGGTGATATTGCGCCCGCAGGCGCGCGATCTCCAGCACAACGGTCGGGCGTTCAAAACTCTGTGCCGCGATAAAGGCGTCAAGTGCGCAGGGCACATCAGATGAGGGCACACCAGATGAAGGCATAGCAGAAGA
>JAHBAN010000207.1 GCA_018500075.1 Flavobacteriia bacterium
CAAAATCCCCGACAAAAGCCCAAGCCCCGCCGCAGGGTTCATCGCCCGCCGCAAAAGCCCGCCCGTGCCTCCCGCCAGATCCGACAGCACCAGAACCCCGACAAGCCCAAGCCCGATCGCCCCCATCCCGCCAAGGCTCACCCGATCGCCCAAAACAACAAAGCCCACCAGCGCCGTCAGCATGACTTCGGTTTTCTTAAAGGTGATCCCCACAGCAAAATTGCGGCTCGCAAAAATCGCCACAACACACCAAGTCGCCAAAATCTGCGTCACCCCGCCACTCAAGACATAGAGCACAAACCGCGGCCCAACAGAGGGCAGCCCCTCCCCGAGCCAAAGCAAATAGACGAGCGCCAGAAGCGTCACAAACGGCGCAGTATAGACAAACCGCGCCAGCGTCGCCCCGCCCGCCGAGAGCGCGCCCATGCTCAGGTGTTTTTGCAAGGTAAAGCGCAGCGTCTGAAACGCTGCCGCCATCACCGAAAGGACAATCCAGCTCATCACCCTCTATAGGCGCAGCCCTACTCGCTTGGCCAGAGCGGATGCGGCACAGGGTCTTTCGCCCGCAGAAAATACGTCGCAAACACTTGCCCGTATGAGCGGTAATAATAGCCGTCATTCTTGCCCAGAAACGCCTCCCGCTCCGCACGAAACACCCCCGGCAAGCGATACCAGGGCACAGCGGGGCGCTCGTGGTGCACCACATGATAGTTGTTGTTGAGAAACAAAAGCGCCAGCAGCCCGCGATCCTCGACAATCACAGTGCGCCCCTGACAGGCCTCATGCGCGCGATGCTCAAGATAGGTGCGGATCTTCAACACGCCCAGCGCCGCATATGTTGCCAGCAAGAGCGCCCAAAGCGGCATTGATCCAACCGCCAGCGCCCACCAGATCACAAGCCCGACCGCCGGGATATGCACAAGCCAGGCCGTCAAAGCGGCTCGGTCCCCCGCAACAATCGCCCGCCAGTCCGCGCGCATGAAAAAAATCTGCCCCAGAATCGGCCCGATCACGATCCGCCCCAGCAAAGTGTTGTTGAGCGTCAGCAAAGCCTGCCCCCACCGCGGCATCGCGGCCCAGACCTTCGGATCGCGGTAGTTGCTCTCCGGATCATCATAAGGATCGGTCAGCTGTTCGTCGCGATGGTGGATCAGATGCAGATCGCGAAACCGGCCATAAGGGATCACAAGCGAGAGCTGCACAAAGACAAGCGCCTCATTGAGCCATTTCAGCCGCGTCGGATGCCCGTGCAGCGCCTCGTGACAGAGCGAGGAATGCATCACCGCCGCCAGCGTCACACAGATCATCCCGAAAGGCAGCCAGAGCTGTGCCGCCCAGGTCGTGCCAAAGGCCCAAAGCCCGTATGTCGCCGCCAAAAGCCCGAGCGTCGGCCACTCAACCGGCGCAATCCTCATAGCCGCCCCCACGAGACATTGGCCCAGAAGCGCTCATAGCCAAAGTAAAGCGTAAACCCGACAGCCGTATTGATCAGCGCCATTACCCCGCCAACAGCCAAAGAGCCCGTCGCCACAAAGCCGACAACGCTCATCATGCACAACCCTAGGAGGTTCCACACAATCGCTTTGGCAAGGGTCCGTTTACGCGTTTCCAAGGCGGGCTCCATCATTTGTCTGTCCGTCAAGCGATACACAGCCTTTGCTCCTCGGCGCAGCCCGAATATGATTAACATTTTCAATCATTGGTGATATAAATCACCATATGCAGGATAAACTAGACAAACGCCTCCGCGCGGCCCACTTCCGCCAGCGCCTCGCCAGCGCCCTGAGCACCGCCGGCCAAAGCCAGGCCGCCCTCGCCCGCCAGATCGGCGTGGACCGCTCCACCATCTCCCAGCTCCTCTCCGGCCAGGGCGCGCGCCTGCCCAATGCGCAGGTGGTGGGCGAATGCGCCGCCGCCCTCGGCGTCTCGGCCGACTGGCTGCTCTCGCTCTCTGACAGGCCCGAAACCGCCGCCGCCCTTCTGGCCAACTCCCTCACCCTCACAGAAGCCCCCCGCGCGATGATTGATGAGCAGATTTTTGAGTGGCACAAGGAAGCCGCCGGCTACAAAATCCGCCATGTCCCCGCCGCGCTGCCCGATATGCTCAAGACCCGCGAGATGCTCAACTGGGAATATGCGCCCCACCTGGGCCGCACCGCAGAACAGGCGATCGGCGCCATGCAAGACCGCCTCACCTTCATCCGCCAAAGCCCCTCGGATTACGAAATCGCCCTGCCACTCTATGAAATCGCGAGCTTCGTGCATGGCGAAGGCTACTACCGCGGCCTGCCGCTCGCCACCCGTCGCGCCCAGATCGCCCGCTTCAAAGAGCTGCATGAGCAGCTCTACCCGCGCCTGCGGATCTACCTGTTTGATGCCCGCCGCCTGTTCTCCTCCCCGATCACAGTCTTCGGCCCGCTCCTCGCCGCCCTCTATGTCGGGCGCGATTACCTCACCTTCCGCGACCGCGAGCGCATCGCCGCCCTGACCCAACATTTTGACGCCCTCGTGGTCGAGGCCCGCATCACAGCCCGCGACTTCCCCGATCATCTGGACAGCCTCGCCGCAGACCTCCCCTGATCCTTCCTCTTTCCAAAACTATCCTGGGGGTCTGGGGGCAAAGCCCCCAGCCGGTCGGATTGGCAAAGCCAATTCGATCTTAGAGTTTGGGATCAGGGTTTTCGGTGTGCCCGTCCACAGCAATCACCTGCCCGCTCACCAGCCGCGCCTTCTGCGAGCCAAGGAACACCGCCATATTGGCAATATCCTCTGCGCTCACAAAACTGCGCATCGAGGTGCCTGCGGCATAGCCCTCATAGACCTGATCGCGCGTCATCCCCTTGGCGCGCGCCTCACGGGCCAAGACGCCCTCCATCCGCGCGCCCTCCACAGCGCCGGGACAGATCGCATTGGCGCGGATCCCGTAGGGTCCAAGCTCCATCGCCAGCGTTTTCATCAGGCCAATCACCGCCCATTTCGCCGCCGCATAGGGCGCGCGAAACGGATAGCCATATTGCCCCGCCGTCGAGGAGGTCAGCACAATCGAGCCGCTCAAAGCGCTCTTCATGATCGGCGCCGCATATTTCGCCGCCAGAAACGCACCCTCAAGGTTCACGCTCACACAGCGCTGCCAGTCGGCCAGCGCAATATCCTCAACCGCCGCCGTCGGCCCCGCAATCCCCGCATTGGCGCAAAGCACATCCAGCCGCCCCCAGCGCGCGTCAAGCTCGGCAAAAAACTCGGCCATGGCCGCCTCATCAGAGGCATCCACATCCGCCGCGCCCCAGCCCGCAGGCAGTGTTGCAAGCGCCGCCCTGTCCACATCCGTCACCCAGACTTCTGCGCCCTCCGCCGCAAAAGCCTCTGCCATGGCGCGCCCGATCCCGGACGCGCCCGCTGTGATCAAAACCTTCACCGCGGTGCCCCCACAGCGCGGCCCAGCCCCTCCGGCGCAGCCAAACCGGCATGGGCCGTTGCAACCTTGCCCAAAGCCGCCTCAATCTGGGGCGCCGGCGGAGCCGCCCGCCGCGTCGCCAGATCGACGTGCAAAAGCATATGCTCCCCCGTCGCCAAGAGGCGCGCGCCTTCGCACATTTCATGCCAGAGATGCATCTTCTTGCCCTCCCCCAGAATGACTTGCGTGCGCACGGTGATCTTGGCCCCCGCATGGACCTCGTCCAGATGCCGGATATGGGTCTCGGCGGTAAAATAGCTTCCTCCGCTCGCGATATAGGCCGCATCACAGCCGATCATCTCCATAAAGCGGTCGGTTGAATCGGCAAAAGCCTGCAAATAGCGGCTCTCGGTCATATGGCCGTTGTAATCGAGCCAGTCGAGCGGCACCACGCGGTTGAGCGTCAGCACAGGCTGGCCGAGGTCTTCAATCGCGTCGATATGCGTGGCAATCCCGGCCCCCGCGCGCAGACTCTTGTCATGGGCGTTCTGCAACGCGCCCGCGCCCCAGTCATTGGCGCCAAGCGCGCGCATCATACCAACAAGGTTGTCGTCGCGAATGCGCTCCAGCTCGCGGATGCTGTGCATCCCGCTCTGCGCATCCGACTGATCGGCAATCGCATCGACAAGCTCATCGGTCAGCTCGGGCACATCCATAAGCTTGGTCCAGGGCCAGCTCAGGCAGGGGCCGAACTGCGCAATAAAGTGGCGCATCCCCGCCTCGCCACCGGCCACACGGTAGGTCTCAAACAGGCCCATCTGCGCCCAGCGAATGCCAAAGCCGTAGCGGATCGCATTGTCGATCTCCTCGGTTGTGGCAATGCCGTCATTGATCAGCCAAAGCGCCTCGCGCCAGACCGCCTCAAGAAAGCGGTCCGCGATATGGGCATCAATCTCTTTCTTGAGATGCAAAGGATACATCCCGATCCCCGAAATCACCTCTTTGGCCGCCGCGATCACCCCCGCATCATTGGCCTCTGTGGTGACAAGCTCGACAAGCGGCAAAAGATAAACCGGGTTAAACGGATGGGTCACAACGATCTGGCGCGCGGTCTTCATGCCCGCCTGAAGCTCGCTCGGCTTGTAACCCGATGTGGAGGAGCCGATCACCGCCTCTGCCCCCACACAGTCGGCCAGCTGGCCATAGACCTTATGCTTGATGTCCAGCCGCTCGGGCACACTCTCCTGAACCCAAAGGGCGCCGTCGCAGGCCTCGGCCAGATCGGCGTGAAAGCTCAGACGCCCTTCTTCGGGCAGCGCCATA
>JAHBAN010000233.1 GCA_018500075.1 Flavobacteriia bacterium
AGATGTGTATAAGAGACAGCCCCGTTGATCCCGCAAAGGCCGGGGCACGTCCGGACACTTCCGGCCAATTTCGGCACAAAACAGAGCAAAACAGGGCAAAACTCTGCCCTGTCGCAATTCTTCGCCCTTTCCCCCTAGCGCCGCGCCCGCCGCTCCCCTACCTTAAGCACAGGTAGAAACGTGCAATGGTGGGAGATTTATGACCGGAACTGGCTTGCAAAAACTGGCCTTCGCGCTGCTGGTGCTGCTCATGCTCTACGCCTCCGTCTTCGGAGCGGCCTGATGTCAGAGCGGTTCGGCGGACGCTACAGCCCCCAGACCGGCGCAAACAGCTATCAGGGCGCGCGCCGCACCCGCGCCGGCGGGCGCATCAATCTGCTGTTTCTCGCGCCGCTGCCGATGGTCTGGCAGGCCTTCACATCCCCGCCCGACGAGATGTTTCTCTGGCTTGCCGCCCTCGCAGCCTGTCTGCTCGCCGCATGGCTGACCCGCGCGGGCCAGCAGGCCCATGACGCCTATGAGGCGCGCAAAATAGCCCGCCGCCCGGCCCTGCCGCGCAAACTCCTCGGCTCGCTCCTCACAGGTGCGGGCCTCGCGCTGGCGGGCCTTGCCGGCTTTGGCGCGCTGGCGGCGGCACTCTTTGGCGTGTTGGGCCTTGCGCTGCATTTTGCCGCCTTCGGGGCCGATCCGCTTGTCAACAAAGGCATGGAGGGCATTGACCAGCTCCAGAGCGACCGCGTCGCCCGCGCCGTCAGCCAGGCCGAAGAACACCTCGCCGCCATCAGCGAGGCCGCCCACCGCGCCGCAGACCGTCAGGTCAGCGCGCGTGTCGACCGCTTCCAGACCCAGGCGCGCGCCCTGTTGCGCACCGTCGAGGACGACCCGCGCGATCTCGCCGCAGCGCGCAAATTTATGGGCGTCTATCTGCGCGGCGCGCGCGACGCAACCGAGGCATTCGTCGCTCTCTATAGCCGCGCCCGCAGCACCGAGGCCAAGACTGATTACCTCGCCCTGCTGAGCGATCTGCAAGACAGTTTTTCCGCCAAAAACCGCCACCTTATGCTCGATGACCGCACCGATCTCAATATCGAGATCGACGTGCTGCGCGACAGGCTCGCCCAGGAAGGCATCCGTTTAGACAAGTCCTGATTTAAAAATGAAAGTGAGGTCCGACATGGCCAGCGAAACCCGACAGAAAGCCCAAGACACCCTCGCCCTCGTGGAAGAGGTCAACGCCGTTGTCCTGCCCGAGCCGGCCGCAGCCAGTGCCGTTGTGCCCCTGAGCGAAGCCAAGGGCGCTCTGGGCAAAGAAATCAAAGCGCGCATGGCCGAGCTGGACATGAACGACACCCGATCTATCGTCAGCTTCGGCTCCGCCGCCCAGGCCGAGCTTCAGGTGATTTCCCAATCCATGCTCCAAGGCGTGCGCAACAAAGATGTCGGCCCGGCCGGCGACAGCCTGCGCGGCATCGTCACTACAATCCGCGGTTTTTCCGTCAGCGAGCTTGATGTGCGCCGCGAACGCACATGGTGGGAAAAACTCCTTGGCCGCGCCGCGCCCTTTGCCAAGTTCACCGCAAAGTTCGAGCAGGTGCAGGGCCAGATCGACCGCATCACAGAGAGCCTGCTTGACCACGAGCACACCCTTCTCAAAGACATCAAATCGCTCGATCTGCTCTATGAAAAAACACTCGCCTTCTATGACGAACTGGCGCTCTATATCGCTGCGGGCGCCGAAAAGCTGCGCCTGCTCGACACAAAGGAGATCCCCGCCCTTGAGGCCAAACTCGACAAGGCCGCCGAGACAGACAAGGTCATGCGCGCCCAAGAGCTGCGCGATCTGCGCGCCGCGCGCGATGATCTGGAGCGCCGCCTGCATGATCTGAAGCTCACCCGCCAAGTCACCATGCAGTCGCTGCCCTCGATCCGCCTCGTGCAGGAAAACGACAAATCGCTGGTCACAAAGATCAACTCCACATTGGTCAATACCGTGCCCCTCTGGGAAACCCAGCTCGCGCAGGCCGTAACACTCCAGCGCTCCGCTGAGGCCGCCGCCGCCGTGCGCGACGCCAATGATCTGACAAACGACCTCCTGAGCGCCAATGCCAAAAACCTGCGCGACAGCAACCGCATGATCCGTCAGGAAATGGAGCGGGGCGTGTTCGATATCGACGCCGTGAAACAGGCCAACGCCGAGCTGATCGGAACCATCGAAGACAGCCTCCAGATCGCCGATGACGGCAAGGCCAAACGCGCCGCCGCCGAAGCCGAGCTGAAAAAAATGGAAGCCGAGCTGCGCGACGCCCTCGCCTCTGCCAAGGCGCATAAAACCGGCACAGGCGATACCGCTGGCACCGCCGTGCCGGGCTAGCCCCATGGCCCGCACCCGCCGCCTCTTTACACAGACCGGGGCAGCTCTTTTCGGGCTGTCCCTTCTGCCCCTTCTGGCAGGCTGCGATTTTGCCGAGCGCACTGGCCTCAAGCCCGCCGCCCGCCCTGCTCTGTCTGCAGATCAAGACAGCTCCGCGCAACAGGCCGCGCCCTCCGGCACATCGCGCGCCTTGGCCGCCTATTATCAAAAGCTCGAAACCCGCCTGCTCGCCCAAGGGCTGCTGCGCCGCGACGGCGGCGGCCCCGACACCGCCTTTGACGCCCGGAATCTGGCCGATAATTTCGCCGCCATCGCCTTTTATGACGAGCACTCAACCGGCACTTTTCTCAAAGGCACCCAGGCCCTCAGCCGGTTTCACCCCTGGCGCGGCCCTGTGCGCTTTGAAGCGCATTTCGGCCCCTCCGTTCCCGCAGCCACGCGCACCGCCGATCGCGCCACCATCAAATCCTATGCCGCCCGCCTCGCCCGTGTGACAGCCCACCCGGTCAGCATGGCCCCCGATGGCAATTTCCACATTCTGGTGATGAGCGCCGATGACGGCCCGGCCCTGCGCGACACGATCGCCCGCGTCTGGCCCGAGTTTCCGCAGGCCCGCATCGAGCGCCTGCTCGCCCTGCCACGCGATATCTACTGCCTTGTGCACACCAATACCCCCTCCGCCCCGCAGGGCCACGAACGCGCCATCGCCCTGATCCGCGCCGAACACCCGCCCCTGATGCGCCTGTCCTGCCTGCACGAAGAGCTGGCCCAAGGCCTCGGCCTGTCCAATGACAGCCCCCTCGCGCGGCCCTCGATCTTCAACGACGACGAAGAATTCGCCACCCTCACAAGCCACGACGAACTGCTTCTCAAAATGCTCTATGACCCCCGCCTGAGGAGCGGCATGAGCCTGACAGAGGCCCGCCCCGTCATCACAGACATCGCCGCCGGGCTTACGAGCAACCGATGAAAGACAAAACTCAAAACAAAAAGCAGCTCATTCGAAAGACTGAGCAGGACACAAGCGCAACTGCACTGAACGGCGGTCATCTTGCTCTTGGAATTACTATTGGAGTGCTAATTTGCGTTGTTTTTGCTCTGATAATTTCTGTCCTGAATGTTACTCCTTCACGTCAGGAGTTTATTTCAATAGTTCCTAGCATGGTGTCGTTAGCAGTTGCAGTTGTTGCGCTTATAATTAGCTACAATTCCATGATCGAGCAGCGTCGAATAAGGCAAGCTGGGACTGATCCTGTTTTGATTCTACACTTTGGACAACGCGCGGATGCCAGAGGGCTAGTAACCTTAAACATTTCGAATGTTGGTTCAGGCGCAGCAATGAATGTTAGGCTTGAGGTCGTTCCGCCTGATGTCGACCTAGAAAAGTTCCAACTCGTTACCAACGTGTTCGAACGCCACCATCCATTCAGGACTATTCTACAAGGTCAATCCATTCAATTTTCGCTCGCGATGGGATTTAATCTGTTTGGAAAACAGGGCATCCTTCCTCCTTTTGACGCCTCTTTGTTTTATTCTGATATTGATGGAAACGATTATTCCGCCAGCTTCGAACTGGATATTAGAGAGATGGAAAAGCTCGGATCTGAGCAATCACTAGAGACGAGATCGACCAAAGCACTCGAAAGCATAAATAATGAGTTTAAGTCGCTTAACAGCTCGTCAAAACCGTTCTCGGTAATAACCCAGTCGAAAACGGAATACGCTGATGAACTGGAAGCGTTTGTCAAAAATCAAGAAAACAAGGAGTAAGTTGATGGGCATTTTTGACTTTCTGACCGGCGAGTTTATCGACGTGATCCACTGGGTTGATGACAGTCGCGACACTCTGGTCTGGCGCTTTGAGCGCGAAGGCCACGCGATCAAATATGGCGCCAAGCTCACCGTGCGCGAGGGGCAAGCCGCTGTCTTTGTTCATGAAGGCCAGCTCGCCGATGTCTTCACCCCGGGTCTCTACCTGCTCGAAACCAACAATATGCCGCTGATGACAAGCCTCAATCACTGGGACCACGGCTTTGACAGCCCGTTCAAATCCGAGATCTACTTTGTCAACACCACCCGCTTTTCCGATCTCAAATGGGGCACCAAAAACCCGATCATCGCGCGCGACCCGGAGTTCGGCCCGGTGCGGCTGCGCGCCTATGGCAGCTATGCCGTCAAGGTGAGCGATCCCGCCCGCTTTCTCACGGAAATCGTCGGCACCGATGGCGAATTCACCATGGATGAAATCAGCGGCCAGATCCGCAACATCATCGTGCAAGACGTCTCCCGCACCCTCGCCAGCGCCGGTCTGCCGGTGCTCGATATGGCCGCCAACACCCGCGAACTGGGCGGGCTGATCGCCCGCGACATCGCCCCACATCTCAACGCCTATGGTCTTCACATCCCCGAATTCTATATCGAAAATATATCCCTCCCCGAAGCCGTCGAAGCGGTTCTGGACAAGCGCAGCGCCCTCGGCCTGATCGGCGATCTGTCCCACTATATGGGTTTTCAGGCCGCCAACAGCCTCACAGCCGACGGCCCCACGCAGAGCGCGGGCGCGCTTCAGGCCGGCCTTGGCGCAGGCTTGGGGGTGCAAATGGCCCGCGAAGCCTCCCGTCAGCCCGGCCCATGGGCTGTC